>NZ_JAMYRK010000081.1:0-23850 GCF_040321335.1 Mesorhizobium sp. M0437 | reverse complement strand
CGGCGGGAATCGCGGGGGGCTGTGCTTTCAAGGCCTCAGTGTACATTCGCCCGCTCGGCTGGGCGGTGTGTTGCGGGGCGGGCCGGCCGGCCGGGGGCCGGGTGGCAACCTGCTGCCGCGACACTCCCGATCTGCCAGCCTGGCCGGCTCCGTCGCGGGTTCGGCTCTGGCAGGGGGCCGCGCTCATGCTAGCGGTGCTTGTGGCGACCGGAGCCTACGCGCTGGCCGTCCGGGACGAAGCGGCCTTTCGGGAATTCAAATATACCGAGTTTTGGATGTTGCCATCGGCCAGTGGCGAGTCCGGCCGGATTACCGTTGGCATCAGGAGCGCCGAGACCCAACCTCAGCGATTCGACGTGGAAATCACCCTTGATGGGCAACCGTTCGCCGTTTTCCGATCGATCGCTGTCGCGCCGGGCGACATCTGGGCGCGGGAAATCCCGGTGCCTGCCTTGGCAACTCGCCAGACGGCCGAGGCGCGGCTCTATCGACCGGAAGACAACCGGCTCTATCGCAGCGTTTCGACGCTGGTGCCGCCCATCTGAAATGAGGGTTGACCATGCGCATCCTGCTGCTATCGCAGTTCTATCCCCCGGTGATCGGGGGAGAGGAGCGGCACGTCCGCAATCTCGGCGCCGCGCTGGCGCAGCGGGGCCATCATGTCAGCGTCGGGACCTTGATGCATCCCGGATCGCCCGAAACCGAGTTGGACGGCGCGGTTCGCGTGCATCGCCTGCGCGGCACGCTCCAGCGTCTGTCGGGCCTCCACATCGATCCCGAGCGCCGCCACGCACCACCCTTCCCGGATCCCGAACTGGTGCTTGCACTGAAGCGGCTGGTCGCCCGGGAGCAGCCGGACATCGTCCATGCCCATAACTGGATCTACGCGTCCTTCTTGCCGCTTAAAAGTCAGAGCGGGGCACGCCTTGTGGTGACGCTGCACGATTACGGCCTTGTCTGCGCCAAGAAGAACTTCATGCACTTGGGCACCAATCTCTGCAGTGGCCCAGCGCCGGCCAAGTGCTTACCTTGCGCAACCGCGCATTACGGGGCCATGAAGGCAGCCGGGATAACGTCGAGCAACTGGGCCTCGAGCTTCGCCGCTCGCCGTCTGGTGGACCGCTTCATCGCGGTGAGCCACTCGGTGGCGCGTCACACCGGGCTTACCCCAGGCCGCTACGAGGTCATCCCCAACTTCGTGCCCGACGATGTCGGGGTGCTTGGCCCGGAAGATCCCGGCTTGCGAGAGGAGCTGCCTGCGGGTGGATTCATCCTGTTCGTCGGCGACATGATGCGTCTCAAGGGCATTCGCGTTCTCCTGCAAGCATACGCGAGCCTGTTGCAGGCACCGCAGCTAGTCCTGATTGGGCGCCGGGTCGCCGATACGCCAACCGAGTTTCCGCCGAACGTCCGCGTCCTCGGTGCGTGGCCGCATTCCGCCATCATGCATGCATGGCGCCGCTCACTGTTCGGCGTGCTGCCCTCGATCGGACCGGAAGCCTGCGCAACGGTCATCATGGAAGCGATGGCGTCCGGCAAGGCAGTCGTCGCAACCGATGCCGGCGGCATGCCGGATCTCGTGGATCATGGGGAGACAGGGCTTCTCGTGCCGCCCGGTGACGCGCACGCCCTGGCCCACGCGATGCAAACACTTCTGGGTGACCGCGCCTTGCTCGCCCGGCTGGGGGCGACAAGCCTCGCCAGGGTCGGGCGCCTCAAGGCCGGAGCGGTCGTGACCAGGATCGAGCAGGTCTACCGGGACGTCCTGCGTCCAGCCACCAGGTCAGCGGCGCCGACGCAGCAAGGTGCGGGAGAGCCATCATGCCAGTAGACCTCGTCGGGACCACCATTATTCGCGTCCGACGAGAGTTTGGAAGGAGCGCCGCGCTTGTGCTGAATTCCGGCGCTCTGGCGATCGGAACGATTGCAGCGGCCGGTCTTGGGTTTGTCTATTGGTGGTTCGCGGCCCAGCTGTTTCCGCCGGAGGTGATCGGCAAGGCCTCCGCCCTCCTGTCCGTGATGGGGCTCGTCGGACTGCTGGGAGAGGGCGGGCTTGGGACCCTGTTGGTGGGTGAAATCGTACGGCATCCAGGCAGGGAGCGCGGCCTAGTCGCCGCGGCGGCGTGCGTTGGAGTGGCGCTGGCGGTCGGCCTGGCCTTGTCGTTCGTCTTCGGGCACGCGTACCTCGACAGCTCGATCGGGCCGATCGGCGGCTGGTTCGAGGGTGTTGCGTTCGTCCTCGGCTGCGCCCTGACAGTTCTCGGCATCCTGGCAGACCAGGCGTTCGTCGGCAACTTGCGCAGCACCGACAGGATGATCCGGCAAGTGCTGTTCTCCACGTCCAAGCTGATGCTGATCGCCGGCGCTGCGGCCGCCGGGTGCACCTCCAGTGCCGCGGTTCTTCTGACCTGGGTGGCCGGCCTGCTGGCGTCCTTTGTCGGCGTCGATCTCTTGACCCGGGGCGGGGGGCGTCATCTTGTTGGACCTCCGGATTTCCAGCTGCTCCATATCCTCCGACGCAAGGTGGTCGACCATTACGCGCTCGATGTGGCCTTGCAGGCCCCCAGCGTCATCATGCCCTACCTTGTCCTGATTCTCTTGTCGCCGACCACAAATGCCGCCTTCGTGTCGTTGTGGATGCTGATCTCCATGGCGTCATCGATTCCAGCAGCCATGGCCACGGTCCTATTCCCCGTGGTCAGGGCGTGCCCGAAACAATCGAGACACGATGTCCTTGTATCGGTGGCGGCGTCATTGCTCTTTTCGCTGGTCTGCGCCGTCGTGGTCTTCACCTTTTCGCAGCAGATGCTTGCGGTCTTCAATCCAGCCTATCCTGAGATCGCCGGTTCGAGTCTGCGCTTTCTCGGCTTCAGCCTGTTGGGATCAACGCTCAAATTTCATGCCTGTACGCTGGCGCGGTTGGGCGACAGGATGCGCAAGGCATCGCGCTGGTTCGCGCTTGGCGGATTGCTGGAGCTGTGCTTGGTGATCGCAGGCGCAAAGCTTGATGGGCTTCAAGGCCTGGTTCTGGGCTGGACGATCGCCGTCAGCATCGAGGGTGCGTGTGCTGCCCTGATCTTGGGCTTCGCGATGAAACTGGATTCTGCCGCCGGCCCTGTGCACGAAGAATCTACCACCTCGCCGCTCCAGCCTTGAGGAGACATCGGTCATGGCGCAAGGTTATCGACCGCAATTGGATGGCCTGCGGGCCATAGCGATCGGACTCGTCGGTCTCGAGCACTTTGGCGGGCCGTGGATCAGAACGCACTTCCCGGTCGGAGCGGGAGCTCTGGGCGTCCAACTGTTCTTCGTCCTGAGCGGCTTTCTGATTACGCGGAATCTGCTATCCAGGCTGGAGCAAGCCCCTGCGGGCGAAACCATCCGCCGGTTCTATATCGGCCGGGCAGTTCGCTTGATGCCGGCGTACTACCTGACCCTGCTGGTCCTGTTCGTTCTGGGGATGCCCGAGGTTCACGACTTCATTCTTTGGCATCTAACCTACACGAGCAACTATCTCGCCGCGGCCGGAGGCCCACTCCTGGTGTTCTGGTCTCTCGCTGTGGAGGAGCAATTCTATCTGTTGCTGCCCCTGCTGATTCTGCTGTCCGGGCGCAATGCCGCGCGAGTGGCGGTATTCCTGATCGGCACCGGGCTACTGTTGCGCATATTGGTTCTGGCCACCCCGATCGACCGGTTTGCTTTCGAGCTCTCGATCTTCGGCAAATTCGAGATCCTCGGGCTGGGCGTGCTTATTGGGGCGCTATCCTATGCCGAGTCGAGGAGAGGGCGCCGCCTCCGAGCCGGTCCGGGCTGGTGGTTGGCCGGCCTGGCATGCCTCGCGTTCCAATGCGTCGCTTGGTACGTCGCTGGCAATGGCATCCTGCGCCACCTCACATTCAACCTGACGGTCGGGGTTTATTTTGCCTGTCTGGTGGTGCAGGCCGATGCGGAGCGGCCAGGCTTGCTCGCGCGGTTCAGCGGTTTCAGGTTCGTTCGCTTCGTCGGCAAAATCTCTTATGGTATCTACCTCACGCACTTGTTTTTTCTGAAGCTTTTCGAGTCCAGCACGGTCGTCGAGTGGTTCGGAACCATTCCCCTTTGGGGTCAAGGGCTGAGTGCCGTCGTGCTGAGCCTGTGCCTTCCGACCGTCTCATGGTTCCTGATGGAGTCCCCGCTGCTCAAGCTAAAGGAGCGCGTGCTGGACGGACGCGAGGCCGTTGCCGTCCGGATGGCGCCGAACGACAAGACCTCACAGACCCCGAGCCGCGCCGGCTAGACGGAGCTTTCTGGGTTCGCCGGACGCAAGTCTTTGATTTGGCGATCTGAGTCCCTGTCCGGCTGTGTCGCTGTGGGGTGTAGGTAGCGGCGAGGATGTCGCGGGCCTTCTTCTGGATAAGAGTAGGCCGGGTTATGATGCTGAAGGGGCCTTCCCGCCCACTACTTGGGTGGTCGGCCGGGCCGTTTGAGGGTTGGCGGCACCGGAGGGGTGGAGTGGCACACCGGCGTCACGCCCGTGGCGGCCGACAGGCCCATCAACTCCACGGCGGCAGATGGCACGCAGACGGTCAGCACTTCAGCCCGGATTGTTCTTTCCGGCAGATTGAAATGGGTGTTGTTTTGGCGCGGCGGCGGATGAGGCGGCGCAGCGCTTCTTTCGCGCCTCTTGCTGTCTCCAGCAGGGCCGGACCTGGATCGTCCCAGCGCCAGTAGGCGTTGTGAATCCGGTGACGCGGTGGATAGTAGCAGCCGGCGCCAAGGAACCGCGCCGAGACGAAATCCCTGAATTCGTCGCGCCAGACGTGGGTCGGATCAAGCTCTAAGGGTGGGTATGGCTGCCCGGCGGCATCGCAATAGCCGACATGACAGAGATTGATGCCACAGAGGGCCGAGATCTCCACCTGCCCATCGACACGGCCAACAGTTGGCTCGACAAACCGAAAGCCGCCGTCACGCTGGTCGCGCTTGTACTCCATGCTGGCGAAGCCGTTTGTCAAACCGATTGATCGAAAAAAGCGGATTGTAAGATCCTCCAGTTCCTCGGCGACTTCCGGCGCCGCCCAACAACTAGCGGTGAGGCCGATTTGAGGTGGCCAGGAACGGCCCTTGCGGCCGGTAAAGGCGACCGAAGCACCCGGGCGCAGGTAGCACAGGCAAAAGTAGATGGAATCATTCGACCCCTCGATCCACTCCTGAACAATCACCTCCCCCACCGCGCCCAACACTTGCTCGCAGAGCAACCGAGCGTCGGCTTGGGTCCCGATGCGATAGGCCTTCTTAAAAGAGCCGTCATACGCCGGGGAACGGCTGTTTGGCTTCACGCAAAATGGAGGCCGAAGGTCACGCAGGCCGTTCAGGTCACTTTGGTTTTGGACCAAGAGAGTTCTTGGCACCGGAAACCCACCCCGCTGGGCCAGACGAAAAAACGGTTCCTTCAGAGTCAAGTCGACGAGCAATCCGTGGAGTGGGAGTTGGAAGCCGAACCAGGGAGCTACACGGTCACGGTGCCGCGACACAGCCAATAGTGGGCGGTCATCGGCAAATATTATTATGCCTCCATGAGGCATTCCTTCTCCTAGTCGAATTAATTCCTCTACAAACTCTTCGTCGTTAAATGTGGCAACGGTAACTCGTCTGGCATATCGCGATATAGCTGCCACATCATATTTTGTGTCAACGATTACAATCGGCCGAAGCCCCGCGTGAGCCAAGCTGCGTACAGCGGACAGGCCGTTTATTCCTCCTCCTAATACTAAGGGCGTGGGTGCGCCGCCGGCTGCTAGAGCGTGCTGCCGCAGATTTCTCACCTGACCAAGCATGATAGCCCCAATCCTAGCGAGTGGCTTCCCTCGGTTGGTTTAAGTTGAGTGTTCACAGGTATTTCCGGGCTGAAGATGTCGACACAGGGGGGCGGCGCTGCCCCGCACTCGTGCGAGGGGATTCTCGCCACGGCCTAGGCCGCAGACTCGCCAGTTGCTTTGATATCGTGCGAGAGGTGAAGTCGGTGCCAAAGACGAAACGCATGACTGGTCCAAACGTGGCAGTCGACACATGCCCGATGAAATACAGTCCCGGGATGGACGACTCGAAGTTTGCGGACAGCCTCGGAGTTCTTCCGACAAGACGCAGCTGTTCGACAATTGCAGAGCTTAAGAAAGGAAAACGACGCACGTCGGCCTTGTATCCGGTCGCCGCGATTACATGGTCTGCCTCTACGATTTGAGTGTTACCGTCTATGGAGAGCAATCTTACTTGTACTCCGTGCTCTGATGTTCTCACCTCCTGCGGGGAGCGTCCCATAAGCAAAGGAACAGTTTCTGCCCGATGTTTCATCGGCTCGCCTCCCGACGGAGATGGAAACGTTTCTGCCATTTCAAGCCGATAGGACTCGGGGAAATATCGGAATAGCCAAGGCAAGTCTGCGCACAATCGATGCTTCCAACCCGGGCCAATTCCAGAAATGGGGCGTGCCAGACGGCGTATCACTGGGTGCGAGCCCGAGCCCCCCCATCGGCCACTGTAAATGATGGCTGGCTTGCGCGAGATAAGCTGAACGGTTACCCGCGCTTCGTTCAAAAGCACCGCTATATCTATTGCGGATGCTCCGCTTCCGAGTACCGCGACACGCTGCCCCTGGAATCTCTCGAGGTCGTGAACATCAGCGGCATGCGACAGCTTATCGCTGGGCAGAGCGGAGAACAGCTCCGGGATATGGCGGAAATAGGTCAGGCCTGTTGCGATCACCACCTTGCGCGTCCTGAAGGATAATCCGCTCTTCATGCGAAGATCGAATCCTTCTGGAGCCGGAATCAAGGAAACGAGTTCCTCGTCTTCGACATCCGGCACGCAGCATTTTTGGAACGCCACCCCGTAGGCGGAAAACGTCTCCAGCGGAATTGGGAGATCCAAATGGTCGTAGGGACTGCCGTGCTCGATGCAGAATTGCCTAAGAGTAAAGGCCTGCTCGGGATCAGAAAGGTTTGATGCGAACCCAGCCGATTTGAGTAGCATGCCTTTCGGCATCTTGCTCTTCCAGCTCTCCATCGGGCTGCCGATTATCCGGTAATCAACGCCCAGCCCGCGCAAGTGCGCTGCTAGCGACAGTCCATACGGGCCAGCACCGACAACGATCACGTCGCATGATCTAGACAAATCGCACCTCCCGTTGGTCCTCGCCTGCCGAAGGGCCGAAACCGCCTACCGATTGTCCAAGAACCTGCCCGCCATCGTTGGTACAGAGTTCTTTAATCGGCGCTTCAAGCCGCAGCCTCTTTCATTTTCGTAGCAATCATCGCTAGCACCCGCTTGGCACCGCGCAGCTTTGCCTCGATGCGGCGCTCTGGACTGTCTCTGCCTATTGCAATCCACTTCATGGGATGCTCCGCATTGGCCAGGTGGGACTTGTGCCCGGAGAAGCCTGCGAGAAAATCGTAGCCGCACTCCCCGCGTCTGATACTGTCCTCAATAGCCAGAACATGGCTGATAAGCCCGGGCTTGAGCCGGCCGTCCCGCTCATACAGAAAGCCGCTTTGATAGTTAAGAACACGGCCGTCATGCACGAAATTGTACAAGACCCCAATTGTCTGGTCCCCGGCCAACGTCCGTGAGATGCGGACGGACCCCGTGGAAACTCCTCGCTTAATGAGCTCCTCGTGAAACCGACGGAAGCTCGGATTGGCAAAGGATCCCTTGCGTCCCCAACGCGCCTGATGAAGGTCGGCAAGCAAATCAAATGCGGCGAGTGCCTCCGATGTCGTTTCCATATTCCGGCACTCAATGGGGCCGCGCTCCGCATATAACCGAATGGCCCGGCTCACCGCTTGGCGAGTATTGCGGCCCAAAGTTGCGCGGAAATTCCCGCCTTTCTGGCGGACTTCAGCAAAATCAATCCACCGCGCCGTATCGTCCGCTCTCACCTCGGTAAGGAGCCCAGCCCTGCCTGCGGTGCGACAAGCGGCCAACTCGAAGTCCGGATCAATTCCGGAGAGCACCAGTTGATCAGAGCGGCGCAAGTGAAGCGTCAAGGCCTCGATGCATGCCACCCGAGTGGCATCGGCCAGGGATCGCTCCGCAAGAATATCGTTGTACTCGATGAACAATCGATCGAATCGAACATCTCCGGTTTCATTGAGCAGCCAACGCGCCCGCGCATGCCGCCCGAAACTCCACGCCCTCCGCCGGCAAATAATCGCCAACCCAACGATCCTGCTTGGCGTCCGAGCGACCAGAACAAGTGGTTGCGCGCCCCCCGGCAGATGCCGCAGCCAAGTTCCGATCCAGAGCCAGGACAGATAGAATGAGTGAGTTGCTCGCGCTTCGAGCTCCTTCCAAGCGGTCTCGAGTGTCGCGATGTCCGGCAAGGCCGCCACTGTAACGTCGATGACTGTATCCTCGCGCATGGCTTGTTCTACTGAAGCGACACGATAGTGTTCCGCACCAATGGCTGAGACATCGAGAGATCCTGACGTACAGCCATCTTCCTGAAACTTTGCGCATTGCGGCGGGAATGCCAGGAGTATCCTCGCTGCGCGCTGCTGTTCGTCCATGAAGCACTCGGGGGTTGTCCCATTTGGAGAAGTTTCGTATCGCCAGCGTGGGAAGTGAAGACCCTATTCCTGACTACTCACGGCGGGCTAGCCTACGCCAAGTTCCGAACTCCTGAGCGGAGGCGGAATAAACGCGATCTAGTGTTCCGGCCGCCGGAAGACGAATTGCCATGCCCAAGGCATGATGCCCAGCCGACTATGAAACTGAGCGGCCCAGCGCAGGGCCTTGGGAATAGCGTCTGCCCGATAGTTGAAGTCCCGGGCCAACACCGTCGAGAAGCCTGCCGCGGCGGCGGCTTTCTTCACATGCCGCATCGTAATGATGAAGAAGTGAGCCTTCTCGAAGTCCCATCCCGTCGGTGTCAGCCTCCAGTAAATCGGCTGAAGCTTCCGGGGCACGAAACCAAAGAACGGCAGGCGACTGTGGGATTCGATCGGGAAATACGGGTTGGGGATCTGCCCGACCAGGATCCCGCCCGGAGCCAACACCCGGTAGATCTCCGTCATGCTTGCGTCGTGCAGGGCCGGCTTGAGGTGCTCGAAAACGTTCGCCAGGGCGACGCAGTCAAAGCTTTCATTCACGAAGGGCAGGGAGTGGGCGACGCCCGGGAGCATCTCCAGGCCGGCTTCGGACCGCGTCGGGCGCTCAAGATCCGGTTCGATGCCCTGCCAGCTCAGCGCGGTCGCGGCGGCGTAGCGGTCGGTCAGTTCCCCATTTTGGCACCCGACATCCAGCGCGTTGCCGGTGCAGAAGTGGACGTGTTCGTCGATGAGGCGGCTCAGGCTGCCGGCGAGGTGGTGGTTTCGCGCTTCCCACTCTTCTTCCGATTGCAGAACACCCCGGCCGTGGAGGGCATCCCCCTTCTGTTTCGTCCCGATGAGCTTATCCATTCAACCAATCTCCTTCCGGGCATCAATTGGGACCGATCCTCTTCTCCGCCATCACGCGGGAAGGCTCGACATCAAGGCTCGACATCGTTTGGATTGGACGCGGCCGGCAAGCTCCCGCCGGCCAGCGACGAGGTCGGGACTGGCGAACCGGCCGGCTCTCTTGGCTCGCTTTCGCCCACGATGATGTTGATGAGGTCGCCGGGTTGCAACAGGGTCATCCCAACGGACTCGATACTGACCGGCCCGGCTGTCGATTGCCGCACGATTTGATAGGTTACGCTGTTCACGTCCTTCGCAAACTGGGCGCGGGTCACCGGCAACGTGTACAGGACACCTTCGCTGACGTTCAACTCGCGCACATTGGCCGCGATCTGGCTCTCCGTGGTCTCGATCTCGACCTCCAGATCGTTCCTGAGGTCGGCGCGGATTCGCAACACCTCAGACTCCAGCGAAGCGAGGCGCTGCTTGACGCTCGAGTACTGGTTGAGGGCGTCCCGCCGACGCTGTTCCGCGTCGGACAACTCACTCTGGATCTGATCCATCACCGTCTTGCTGAGAACTTTGCGGTCCACGAGAGTGCGCATGCTGTTTACGCGCTCCTGGCGCAGTTTGACCAGTTCGTTGAGCGACTCCATGCGCCCATAAGCGACAACATCCTGCTTGGCCGCCTCCAGCGCACGCACGGTCGCGCGCTCACGGTCCTTGCGGGCCGTGGCGAGGGCCCTGCGCCGGTCGCTCTGCTCGTTGATGAGGTTGGCAGCTTCGGTCGCGCCGGCCAACTCCAGCAACTGGCGCGGGATAGTGGGTGCCGTACCGTCGCGCTCGGCCTTCAGCACCGCCGTTCGCGCGAGCAATTTCAACATGGCATCAATCGCCCCGCTCCGCTTCTCGGTCTCACGCACAGCTTCGATCTTCTGCCACGGCTCGCTCTCGGCCCGGTTGAGTCCGCCGGCCAGCGCGATCGCGTGGAGGATCGTCATGCCGGCCGCGTACTTGAACGAGCCTGGATTCTTCACCGGCCCCAGCACGTAAATTGGCGGGCGTTCCAACGGCAGGATATTGACCAGCCCCTTGCGCCCCAGCAATTGATTAAAGGTTTCCACTAGGTCGGCTTGCACCTGTTGCGTCGACCGATTGGCGACCGGAATGGAGCCAAGCAAGGGCACGGAAATCGTGCCGTCCTCTTGGACAATATATTCGCCGCTCAGTTCCGGACGCTGCAGGATGCCGTGCAAGGCCGAGGACGCGCCCCCCCACTTATCTTCCTCGATTTCGACGCGCTCGTAGAACACGACCTTGAGGCGGTCGCCGACGCCGAACAGGGCTCTGGTTGCCACGCCTGGCGCCTTGCTGAGGGTTTTCCGGCTCTCGGCACTGGTGGGGACGGCAGGGACGACGGTCCGCTCGACCGACGCCGTGGCCGATGCATCCGGTCCCGTGCTGAGGGTTTTGGGGGGCTCGGCATTGGGGACCGCAGGGACTGCGCTCCGTTCGACCGACGCCACCGTCGACGCATCCGGTCCCGACACGAGCGCGCGGGAGGGTTCGGCAGTGGCGTGGACCGGTTGTTCTTGCCAGTTATCGATGGCAGCAGACACCTTCTGCACCGCGGCTCCGGAGACATACTCAACCTTCTGCAGCACGGTTTCGGAGACGTCCTCGACGTTCCGCACCAAGGTTTCGGAGACATCCTGGACCTTACGCTCCACGGTTTTGGAGACGTCCTCAACGTTCCGCACCACGACTCCGGAGGCATCCTCAACCGTCTGTGCCACGGCTCCGGAGGCATCCTCAACCGTCTGTGCCACGGCTCCGGAGACATCCTCGACCTTCTGCATCACGGCTCCGGAGACATCCTTGACCTGTGCCACGGCTCTGGAAACAACCTCGATTGCCGCTAAGTTTTTTATTGCCGCTAAGTTTTTGGCCGCGGCCCCTCCCAGGGCGGCGACCCCGGAAAGCCCGAAGACAAGCAGGGCGGCCTTCAACTCCCTGCGGTGGGCCGCCTGTGACGAGGGAGTGACGGGGTCGGAATTGAATTTTGTATCCACGGCCATGGCGTGTGGCTTTCACTTTCAATGGTGGCCAGCCCGTCCCGACCTGGCGAGCATCGGTCGACGAGGAAGGCTCTGCCTTATCGTGACCCTTCACCGGCAGCGGCACAACTATCCCTTTGTAGGCACTCCTTCCGGATAAACAGCCCCTCGGGTGAACTCGTCCAATGAGCAGATTGCTGCGCTGAAGGAGACCCTCTTTGATGGCAAACGGGACAAAGGCGATCGGACGCAACGAGAGCGGGAAATATTGGTCCGACGCAGCATCTCGACCGCCTGCGGCCCCAACATGCATTCGCAGAATGGCTGGGCCGTCTCCAACTTCGTCATCCAGGCCCTGGAGAACGAGCTGATCACGATCTCCGGCTCCTATTCGCAAAATTCAATCATTCTGCTACGCCGATGACTTGATCGACGGCTTGACTCGCCTGATGAATGAAGAGGCGACCTCGACGAAGCCGTCAATCTTGACAATCCTATCGAGGTAGCAATAGCAGAACTGGCCCGCCTCACTCATTCTCTCGCCGGATCTCACCAGGCTCGAATTCCGGCCCCTGCCAAAGGACTTCCCCGCCAGCGCTGCCCCGATATGGGTCGCCCCAGGGCCGCGCCAGGCAACTCCTCTATTGCTCAGCGCAGGTGCAACGCAAGGAGCGGCTCGGCAGACCATCGCCCATTTCGATGGCCGGAAGGCACCCGTGCTTGCGTGCTGTTGTGTGCGCTGCGCCGCATCGCCCTGGTCCGCACCCAGTCGCCACCGCCAGCTGTGGCACTTTGCTCCTCAAGTTGGTGAAGCTCGGGCGCTGGTCAGGATCAGCGCGCGCCGCGTCGCCTTCTCCTCGGCTTGCGCCGTCATCCCAAAATGGCGGCTGGTCGCGGCGCGGCCCCCTGGACCCGCGGTTCTCCCGCCTGACACGCCGCGCCGCCCCGCGCCAGACCGGCGGCACCACCCGCGCGCCACGGGAGACCAGGCCCGCAACTCTCGCGGCCCGCGCATCCGGCGCCACCATGGTGCTGGCTGCCGCCCGGAGCGGCTGGAAAGCCAGGGCTCGCACCTCACTAAGGCCTCAGGCCTGAGAATCCGGGGTACCCCTCGACGAAGCTACCCTACGCCTAAAGAGGGTGTTCTTGTCTAGGGTTTTCCTAGCGTAAGGTAACACGGTCAAAAAAGAAACTATGCGAGGAGCGCCTTGCGAGACGTGCGTACCTCAATCGCGTCAGGGGAGGCTACGATGACAACGAAATCCTTGGTGACCACAAAGTCTTTTATAACAGTGCTTGTCAGCCAAAGCGAGTTACTCCGAGAGGGCCTTGTTCTAATTCTGGACGCAGCAAAGTTTCGCATTCTTTTCTCTGCGGCTTGTGTTCACGACCTTCTGCAGAAGGCGCTACCCAAGCACCGGTCCATCTTACTCATCATGGATGTCGACGGTACTGACGCGGATGCTGGATTCGCACAAATTTCAGAATTTAAAGGGATTTATCCGACCAGCCATGTCGTTGCGCTAGCCGATCACTGTCGACCGAACGATATAGTTTCAGCCCTTCGTGCGGGGGCGGACGCGTATTTGACAAAAGTTGCCGCTCACGACACTTTCATCAAAGCTCTCGAATTGGTTATGCTAGGTCAGACGGTGCTACCTGCAGAAACTTCGACGTTTATTCAGGACATAAGACATGGTCTGAAATATGATGCGGTAAATGACTTTACAAATGTGGCTGTTTCAATAGAGAGCGCTGATCGAGAACCATCAATGTTGTCAACTCGGGAAGATTGTATTATACGTTGCTTGATAGGAGGGGAATCTAACAAAACAATCGCGCGCAAGATTAACATCGCCGAAGCGACGGTGAAGGTGCACGTGAAGGCCATCCTTCGAAAGATTCGGGTCGGCAACCGCACCCAGGCTGCAGTTTGGGCGATGAACCATGGTATGCTCACTTCCGATCCAGGCAATGGCCCATCAGGGACCGAACAGATGGCAACTCAGCCTTCTCCCCATCCGCAAGAGCTACTTGAAGCACAAAAGGAGTACCACCTTGTCAAGAACACTCATCCGATGTGACCGCCTCCGCGTCTTGACACATCGCCCTTCAGGCTGGTGACCTGTACTGCATTATGCTGCCGCACGAAGGAGACCCCGGTCGACCGATGCGACGAGAATCCCGATGCTCAAAACCGCAACTTTGAGATGGTCTCAGGTCCCAGCAACCACACCTTTCTACGACGCACTTTCCAAAGCTACGCCCTGATACGAGCTTCCGCGGTCAAGAACGTGTAGGTTAAAATCACCCCCGGCGATGGTAGCGTAAGGAGGGTGCAGTAGAGACGGGATCGCAATGGGGACGCTGCGGTGGACCCGTCAACGGGACCGCGACCCGGCCTTTGTGATTGCCGTCGCGGATTTCGATGACAGCTACTTCCCCGCCCACAGCCGATCGATAAAGCAGCGGCTGACCGATGCAAGATCACGGTTTCATCCCGACGTGGTGTTGACCCAGGCCAGGTTCGACGCCATCAGGGCCAGCGGGAGGTCAACCAACTGACCTGGATGTCTTCCGTGATCATCCGGTGCTCGAATACGAGATCCCGAAATTGGGACTGCGACCTTTGCCACCCCAATGCCTACGTGCCGCTCACGGCCGATGTGCTGGAACGCAAGATGAGCCCGTCGACGCGCACTTCGGAACGCTGCGCTCCAGGGACTGGTTCGACGGTTCGACCGCCAGACACTCGCTGGGCTTGCGAGGTTGCGCGGGATGGACTGCCGGGCACCCGAGCATTTCGCCGGGGCTTTCACGCTCCGGAAGGCCAAAATTCTTTAGCAGTTTGCACACATTCTCTCGCAAAAAACTTGCGGGGCGACCATCGAAAAATGGAGTGGGCCTTGAACTCATCGGGCGATCTGCTAAATATTCGTCTACGGCGGTCCGACAAAAAGACGTCTACAAGGAAAGATAGTTCAGAACTAGTCATTCAAGCCGACCGTTTTTCTATCCATTTTGAAGTTAAGGGATTCATCAAAGTGGGCAAGGCAAAAATTAGTCCTGGATTTTCGTTCAAGAAAGCCCGGATCGGAACGGTCGAGGGCGGAGAATCCGGGGTTCTGGTGTGGAAATGGGACCAACTGGTCGCGGTCCTTACCCGGATCGACGAGGAAGCCTACTCCACGAAAGGCAAATGGTTCCTCGAAACAGGCTTCGGGCTGCTGAGCGGGCAGCACAAGAATTTCGATACGATCGAAGAAGCCATAAGATGGGTGGCCAGACACACTTTCCCTGACGCTGCAGATGGATCGGCGGATTCAGCGGCAGGAAGTTAACCCGAATCGCGGTCAGCTTCCGAGCTGGCGGAAATTGCGCATTTCCCTTTTCAAGCGGTCGTCCTCCAGGCCAGTTTCCTTGTCGGCTGGAATCTTCTTGGCTTTGCGTGCCGCCCTGTGCAGGTCCCAGCGAAGCCCTTCGGCGACACCGAGACCCGTTTGTCAGACGCCGTCACCTTATTGGTCCGCAATCGAAGTGAGGTCGTGCTCATCACCGCCAGTCACCGTCGCCGGCCGCCTCGTCGCGGGTATAGCGATTCACCCGAGGCTGGCCGTCTTATCGCTTGGGAGACGCTTCAGCAACAGTTTCTTCCGTGAAGAGATCGTTGACTTTGCAGGCGACTTCCGTGCGGTTGGTCGCCTTCAGCTTCTTCATGATATTTCGGATGTGGACCTTCACGGTGCTTTCGCGCAGGTTCAGTTCGTAAGCGATGATCTTGTTAGCCTTTCCGCGCCGGAGCGCTTGGGCGACCTCGGCCTGCCTGAGCGTGAACATGCCTTTCAAAGGCTGCGTGTCGGGGCTGTCCGAACCTATCAGGTGGCGCATGCAAAGGACACTGCTCGCAGGGACGAAGATGCCTCCCGCTGCCGCGAGGTTGATAGCCTCGACACAGACGTCGATTTCGACCGAGGTCGGAATATAGCCGCGTGCGCCGCATTCGAGAGCGGTCAGTATGTGTGCAAGATCTTCGGTGTCGGCCAGGATAACCACAGGGACTGATTTGAATTCGGACGAAATATGCCTAATCTCGTCTGCGATGCCATGATCGGTGACCTTTCGGCCGCCAAGGTTGAAGAGTATGGCTGCAAGGGGAGGTGCCGAGCCCTTCTTCACGCGCCATTCATCGATCGAACCCATGGCGGCGATCTCCATGCCGAGTTCGTGGTCCGCGAGAGCCGATGCGAGACACTCGCGGCCTAGAGCCCGTCCGTCCAGGATGAGGAGGCATCCTCTGCCTCCTTGGCCGTGGACG
Organism: Mesorhizobium sp. M0437; assembly: GCF_040321335.1. Classification (NCBI taxonomy): domain Bacteria; kingdom Pseudomonadati; phylum Pseudomonadota; class Alphaproteobacteria; order Hyphomicrobiales; family Phyllobacteriaceae; genus Mesorhizobium; species Mesorhizobium sp. M0437. The sequence continues at coordinate 8,065 of NZ_JAMYRK010000081.1, read as the reverse complement.
CTTTCCGTTCCGCTGGACAGCACTCCTGACCGATTGGCCGTGTGTTTATGCCGCCCTGCTGTGGAACCCATGTCAATCCCCAATCTTTTCGCACAGGCCGCGTTGCGGCTGCCAAAACACCCCTCATTCTTCGCAATCTGAAAGCTTGAATACGCTGCCCTGTGTTTGAATGCGCTTGTGATTGAACACCCAGCCCTTGTGAAAGCGTGAGCTCACCAGCAGTTTCAGCAGTTCTTCACCCCTAGCCGAGAACAGCTTGTGCAGCCTATCGTCTATTTATAAGCGTTCTCTAACATAAGTTAATTTTTAGAAAATTTCGCCTCGACGGTCGCCTGAGGACATGTGTTGAGACCGCGTCACCCCGCGTTGAAGCTCCCGCGAGTTCGATCGTGACGCGCGGTCCGGTCAGATTCAATCCCTTTGGCCATGTGCCAACCCTTGAAATGATTCCCGACCGCTTAAGGAATGCCAAGGAGTGGGATAGCTCTGCGAGGTTGACTAACCGGGTAGGCGATGATGCCATTCTCAGGATGGGACCGCTCAGCCAAACCCCAGCAGCCATTCGAGGGAGGATCGGTAGTTCCTCGCGATTGCGGACGAGAATTCCTGAAGGTGGATATTGGCATGACGAGGGCGCAGTTCGTGGCATCCGTGGCCAGTCCGAGAACACCCGGCTGTATCTGCCGCCGTTTATGGCCAGCTTACGCGCATTTCGGCAGCACCTTCTCCTCATGCGATAGGCCATGGTGCCGTCGGTCATGATAATCGGGCCTTTGCGGCTGCCCTCGTCAAGATAGACTGCGGCGAGCTAGGCCCACTACCAGCCCGGACATCGTCTGGAACTGCCCCAGCGACGACGCACTGTCGTCTTCCAGCAGAAATTTTGCTGATGGCCTATGCGCTGGCGCCCAGCACCGCGCCGCAGGGGGCGACGCGAAAACCCTGCTGGAGACGGTTGAACCCGAGCTAGAGGGAATAACCTTTACCTGAGGTACTCGCTGTCGAATCCGGCTGTTTTGACCAGCTTCTTGCGGTTGATCACCTCTACATAGCCTGCCTTGAAAGCGACGAGATCGGCCTTGCGGAGTTCCCCCAACGTCCGATTGAGGTGAACGGTGGTCATTCCGAGAATGTCGGCCAATTCGTGCTGGGTAAGCGGACACTCATATCGTCCATGGGCCGACAGGCCAACGATCGAGAGCCTCTCCTCCAACTCGAGCAGGAAATGGGCGGTGCGGCTCATCGCGTTCCGCCGTCCGGCATTCATGAGATGTTCGGTAAGGATGGCGTTCAGGCGGGCCAGGGAGCAGGCGATGGTCTTGCCGAGCCGGCCTTCCGACAAGATGGCCTCTACCAGTTTCTTGCTGGAAATTTCATAAACAGCTAGTTCGGTTATGGAGGCTAGGGACGCTAAACGAGGTCCGTCCACGGAACGGAAACCGACAATGTCCCCCCGCAGAGGAGTGTCGATGATCTGCCGTTCTCCGTCCAGCAGTCCGCGGTAAAGGAGGGCCCAACCCGATTTTACGATGAATATCCCATCGTTATTGTCATCCTGGCGGCATATCACGGAATGGGGTTTGTAAATTCTTGCGGTAACACCGAGAAAATCGTTGTTACCCCAATCGTCCTTCGAGAATGTCCCCCCTACGGGATGCGAGTGTATGAACTGCAACAGTGTTTGCATGTTGCTTCAATTTCCGCACAACCTACAATAATTACTCCCGTACGAGTTCGACAGAAGGACCACCCACGGTAGAGGCAGGATGGCCTACTGTCCTCGTCTGTTTGAATGAAGTAGATTGACGGTTGGAAAAGCGCGGTCGCGCCAGTTATCGCACCTCACTAGACGGTTTCGAGCCGGCTGAACCGAACCGGGATGAGTTTCCGGGTCTCGAGCTGCCCTGCCGCATCCTTGTCGATGACAGTCAGAAACTGTGCTTCTTTAGATCCCAAAGGCAGAACCAGCCGTCCCCCCGGCTTGAGTTGCTTCAGAAAAGCCGGCGGTGTCTGCTCAGCCGCCGCCGTGACAAGAATCTTGTCGAATGGGGCGTGCTCGGGCCAGCCGCGAGACCCGTCTCCGACACGAATGCCGACATTGGATAAGCCTAGCTCCTGCAGGAGAGCCTCCGCACGGCTTACGAATTCCTCGACGATTTCTACGCTCCAAACCTGCCCGGCGAGTTGCGCGAGGATTGCGGTTTGATAGCCCAGGCCAGTGCCGATCTCGAGCACCGCCTCGTTCGATTGGGGAGCAAGGAGATCGGTCATGAGAGCGACGATGAATGGCTGCGAGACGGTTTTATCGAAGCCGATCGGCAGCGGCATGTCCTGGTAGGCATAAGGTGCAACCGAGGCTGGCACGAAGCGATGCCGCGGCACTCGCCGCATCGCTGCCATCACCCGCTCATCGAGCGCCGCCTTGCCGAGTTCTTCGCTTGCAAGGTCGGTATGGATTGCAATCATCTCGACCATGTGCCTGCGTAGGACCGCGAGGTGCTCTTCGTTCATTGGCTTCATGACGGTGGGGCCTTCCTCAACCAGCTTGCTGCCGGTGAGCATTATATCCTGTTCGTCACGGTAGCGCCCGCCATCGTTTCCATTACGGTGCCCAGGGCAAACATGGGTGAGCGTCTTGGCAGGCTATCGCTGGCGGCGACCCTGGAGATTCTGGGCGCTATATCGCCATAGCGGTGTGTCACACATGCGACCATCGCGCATCAGCTTCGCCAGCACCGGCCGGCAGGGCGATGGGCCGGAGCCGTGCTCCTGGTGGGCGAGGCCTTGACCTCGTCGACCTGGGCGTCGGTCGCCCGATCCTCGGTCGAGACGCGGGGATCGCCAATGGGCGGCCGATCGGGAGAACTGGACATTGTGCGTGCATTGGCCGGTTTCGGGGCCGTTTTTGGATTTTTGTACACACAAGGAATGTGCCAGAACATGAACGTGTGAATGCGTCTGGAGAGGCCTCAACGACGTCTCATCAGCCAACCGAGGCTTGTAATCCGTCACTAATGCCATATCTTACGCACAAGGAATGTGCCTCTGGATATGGCAAGGGGGACAGGGATGACCCAAGCATTGAAAGTTCCAGTTCAGAACGAACCGTTAGTGCTGTCCTATATGGATCGGGCTGGGAAGATCGCTGTCGCCCAGGTTGCGGATGGATTCGGTATGTCCAAAGGTCAGCTTGCCGAAACGGCGGGTCTTGCGCGGGAAACCCTCTATAGGATTGAGCGTAGCCGTGCTGCAAAGACGCAAGGTCGCCTTCGTGAAATGCTTGAGATCATCAGCAGGGTGATCGACTGGGCTGGAGGCAAGGAGCAGGCGATGGCCTGGTACCGAGCCCAGCCGATACCGGCATTCGGCGGGCGGACGGCGGAAGCTCTGGTCAAGGAAGGCAAGGCCAGCGCGGTTCGCGACTACCTGGATCATGTCGCCGTTGGTGGCTTTGCTTGAGGTTTGCCGGAATTTGCCACCGCGCCCATGATCCGCGCTGGTCCTTCCAGCCTATCTCAGGCGACGGAGCGGCTATTCGGGGCGCCAGGTTCAACCCGAAAGGTGTGCCTACGCTTTATCTGGCGCTCGACATCGTGACGGCCGTGAAGGAGGCCAATCAGGGTTTTGCACATCGCATTGATCCCTGCGTGCTTTGCTCATACGAGATCGATTGCGATGACATTGTCGACCTGAGGACGGCGCAAGGCCAGGCCGACGCCGGGATCCGGTTCGAAGATATGGCTTGTGCCTGGATGGATTTTCTCGCCCATGGCAAACGGCCGCCCTCATGGAGCATCCATGACCGCCTCGTTGCTGAAGGCAAGTTCGGCATTCTCGCGCCCAGCTTCGCGCCAGGTGCCGGCACATGTGATCAGAACCTCGTGCTATGGAGCTGGGGCGAGGTGCTCCCGCACCAGGTCAAGGTGATCGATCCGGGAGGCCGGCTGCCCCGGAAGCAATTGTCCTGGAGCTAACGCCGCAAGGGTCGGATCGAATTGCGACTGAGGGGATTATCCGCGCCGCCCGCGCGAGCGTGCGTTCCGCGTCATTGTAATAGTTTGAGGCCTGCTGCACGGAGCGATGCTGCGACTGCTGCAAGGCTTCGGGCAGCGGAATGCCGCGGCGTGCGGTTTCGGCGAGATAGCCGGAGCGCGAGCCGTGGGCGGAGAAGGCTTGCGGATGGGGCCCGGCCTCGGCGGTGCGCCGCTTCAGGATCAGATTGACGGCCTGTGGCGTCAGGGCGGGCGCGCGCTTCGAGATTGCCCAAGTGGTCGATGCCGCGAAACACGGCGCCGTCGCTGATCCCGGCGCGCGCCAGCCAGTCCTTCAAGACCAGCACAGGCCGGCCGACGAGCAGCACGAAAGCGTCGCTGTCGGCTTGCGTCGTCTCTGTGCGGCCGAGCCGTATCGACAGGCATGGCAATTTATCGCCGTCGGGAGCGTTGGGATCCGCCGGAACCGGGTCTTCGTCGACCAGCTTTCGACGCGAAGAGCAGAAATTTCGCTGCGACGCTGGCCGCCGGAGGCCAAGGCGGTGATGAGAATCGGGCGATCCCTGACGTCGACGAGCCGGTCGCCGGCGCATGTTTTCAGGAGGGCGGCCAGAATATCGGCGGTCATAGCGTTCCTGCTCTTGCAGCCGCGGACGGGCGCTGGCGCGCACCGCCAGTTTGATCGCGCTCTGCAGCCCCGGCGCATTGAATTCCCGACAGGTTTCGCCATTTGGTCAAGATTGACCAGCTCGACAGCCGCCGGCGCACGGTGAACGACGCGTGCGGTTTTTGTCACCCGTAACAGGCCCTGGGCTACCAGCGATGCCGCTACGTCAGCCGGCATGCCCTGCGCCAGGTCGGCCTCGCGTTTCGAAAAATCCCAAACGTGGTGAGCGATGAATTTGAGGAGCAGGGATTCCGGCGCCGGCCAAGGCAGAGGCTGTCCGGTGGTGGCCAGCGACCAGGCGTCGAGATAGCCGAGGTCGGAGGCGAGCGCGCGGAGGGAGTTTTTGCCGATGCGTTCCTGGGCCAGATGGCGCAGCATCGCGACGTCGTGGTCGGTCAGGATTTCGGCCAAAGGATCGCGGCGGTCGAAGGGCAGCACCGAATCCAATGCGAGTTGAGCGCCTTGGTGCGTCGAACACCATTGCCCGGTGGCCGAGCGACGCGGTCAGTCGCCATTCGCGAGCGGTACGAGAATTCGGACTGCCTAGCCGCGCGGCAACTGCGAGCTTGCGATCGAGGGTGGCCAGCGGCAACGCGGTTTCAATTGCCAGCGTACTGCCCCTGGAAACCCTGATCGGGCCCGTCGCACGCGCGACCGAGGTTTTGGTCCGTCTCGACGAGCGGTTGGCCCATTCGCCAGTCCGCGACGGCTTGTCGAGCTCCAGCATTTTGCCGACGCGGCCTCTGCCCTTTGGCTGGAGGGCGAGCTCGTGCACCTCGAGGATCTCGTGTTGCACGACGCCCATATGGACATCCGCACGCCAACCCACGAACTCACCCGCGCACATGCGGTGCTGCGAACCCGCCGGCGGTTTTGGCGCTGGCCGGCCGCGGCGGCGCCATGCCGGCGGCGGCGGGCCAAAAAAGCCGAGACGGGGAGGGGGCTGGAGCCAGCTCTTTTGAAGCCGATGGTCGTGATGATGCTGAGGACGATCGTCTGGCCGAAGAATTTGCCGAGATCGATGCCGTCCTGGCGCGCTCATCAAAGATCCTGAACGGAGCCAACGTGCCTGGTCGAAAAGAGGAAACGTCACGACGTGAACGGCCGGAGCCGCAAAGCAGCCTGATCTACGATCTCGACTGGAATGAAGAGGAACGCCTGGCCGAATGGCAGGCCGTGCTCGCCGACACGCGGGAGTGGCCATTGGTGACGCGCCGCGATCCTGCTCGAGGCCTGGTCGGACATCGAGGTGCTGCAGCATGCCACCTGGCTCGGGCCATTGCTTGTGGCTGCACTGCTGCGCCAGGAGGGTCTCGCGGCCCACCATCTCGCCACCTGCATCTCGGCGCCAAGAACATTCCGCGCGAGCGGCGGCGGGCGCGCAACTGCTCGGACCGGTTGCTGGCTTTTGTCGACGCCATCCACGACGCAGCACTGGTCGGCCTGAAGGAACATGATCGGCTGGTGCCGGTCGAAGAGCAACCGATCGCTTCAGACAATACTTTTCCCGTCGAGGACACGGGCATGCCCGATGCCGAACTCGAGGCGGCTCTCGCCGGAGCGCGCGCGCGTGGCCGCAAGCGTGTCGCCGAAATTGTCGCCGGCGAGGACATGTTGAGCGCGGATGCCTTTGCCAAGCTGCTCGGCACGTCGCGGGTGACGGTCAACGCCAGGCGGCAAAGCGGACGGGTGCTCGGGATCAATGGCGCCAAGCGCGGTTTCCGCTTTCCTGTCTGGCAACTCGACAAGGACGGTCGTCCCTTCGGCGCATTGCCGGCGCTGCATGCCATGTTGGGCAATAGTGCCTGGGCCGTCTATCGGTTTCTGGTGTCGCGCCATGGCGCCCTCGATGGCCGGACCGGCCTTCGAGCCCTTCAACAAGGCGATGACGCCTCGGTTTTGGCCGCGGCGGAAGGCATGGCCAGGGGCGATTTCGACTGAATGCCCGGCTTCCACCTCCACCCGATTTTGGGCGTGCAAAGCTCGAAATCGAGACCATACCGCGCGGTCGGACGTTCGGTCGGATCTACTGGAGCACCTATCCTGATCCATTGGGGTACGGGAAGTCGCCGAGCCGGTTCAGCGATCCTCGACGCCGTCTTGACGCCAACCGGTTTGGCATTCTTTACCTCGGCAACTCCCTGAAGGTGTGCTTCCTCGAGACCGTGTTCCGCGACCGCCGCGAAGCAATCCTTGACGATCTTCCAATAGAGGAGGTGGAACTGACCCGACGGCGCTATGCGCAGATCACGACCAACGCGGACCTGCGCCTGGTCGATCTCAGAGGCGACAATGCCGTTCGAATGGGCGTGCCGACCGATGTCGTTCGCGCACAGCGCCAGAACCTGGCACGCCGGTGGTCACTGGCGTTTCACGAGCAGCCATCTCAGCCCGACGGGATCATTTATCCCTCGCGCCTCAATGAGGCGACCAATCTTGCCATTTACGATCGCGCGGTACCGAAGCTTCAGGCGAAGCGTGTTATGGCCCTTCTCGGCGCGCGAGGGCTGGCTCAGGTCCTGGAGGATTTCAGGGTGGGGTTGGTGTGAAGATGCAGCTCGTATCCGTATCGCTTGGCGAAGATGGCTGTAGCGCCAGAAGCGTCCACTAAGCCGGAGCAACGGAACGACCGATGTGGGGCCGGAAGTAGACGATCCGGTTCTGGAATGAACTAGCACAAAGCTGCATTCCGCCGACGATGTCGTCGTATAGGTGTCATAAACACCGCAGAAATACGACCTGTGTCCAAAAACCCTCATCCGACTATTTCGGCTGGCATCCAGACAGCCCGCTTCTGCACTCTGCTCCACCGACAGGGAAACCTTCGCGCGAGTTGACTGTTGTTGTAGCTACAAGACAGAGGAGAAGGTTGAATGGCATCCGTCCGATACATCGTTGCGGACGTCAATGAGGCGGTCGCGTTCTATCGAGACAATCTCGATTTCAAGATCGACATGCACAATCCGGGTAAGTTCGCCGCGCTGCTGCGCGATGACTTGACGCTGTATCTCAGTGCCCCAGGTGCGGGGAGCGGTGGTCAGGCGGGCGGCGATCCGAAGCCAGGTGGGTGGAACCGATTTATGATCGTTACGAACGAGATCGATGTCCTTATTGAGCGGTTGCGCCGGGCTGATGCAAGATTCCGCGGCGAAATCAGCGACGGCGGTGCCGGCCGCGCAATCTTGCTCGAAGATCCATCGGGCAACGTCATCGAGCTATTCGAGTTCAAGAAGGACTGAGCCTGACGTAAAGCTTGGCGGCGGACAGTTAGTTTTGGTACGTCTGCTCATGGTCATGTCGCCTCCCGGAGAACGAACATGAAGTAATCGCGGAAGCGGTGGCCACCTGAGATGTGGCGGCGATGTTCGAACATCTGGCCGGCTGGCTGTCCTCCGATAGGATGAAG
>NZ_JAMYRK010000080.1:0-24575 GCF_040321335.1 Mesorhizobium sp. M0437 | reverse complement strand
CCTCGCGATGCTGGTCGCGACGTTCTATTTCACCGCCTTCCTCTTCGTGTTCGGGGTTCTCGGCGCGGTCTGCCGCTACAACGGCTTTTCGATCTTTTCTCTCATTCGCTATATCAAGGAAGAGCTGCTGCTTGTCCTCGCAACGTCCTCCTCGGAGGCCGCGCTCCCCTCGCTCATGGAGAAGATGGAGAAGGCGGGCGCCAGGCGTTCGGTTGTGGGTCTCGTCATCCCGGCCAGATATTCGTTCAATCTGGACGGCACGAATATCTACATGACGCTGGCTGCCCTCTTCATCGCGCACGCGACGAACACGGATCTGTCAATCGGCGATCAGGTGCTGCTGCTTTTTTTCGCCATGCTCCCTTCGAAAGGAGCAGATCGCATTACCAGTACTGGATTCGTCACCTTGGCTGCAACGCTCTTTGTCGTCCCGACCGCCCCTTTCGTCGGCATGACGCTGATCCTTGGCGTCGACCACTTCATGTTCGAATGCCGTGCGTTCACGAATCTGCTCAGCAACGCAATGGCAACGCTCGTCGTCGCGCGCGGTGGGCGACCCGGATGAAGTTCGATCGGCAAAGGCCCTCGCGAGCGGACCCTCGGCGCTTTGGTGGCGGAGGATCAAGTCGGCGGCGTTTCGAAGGGCGGTTGCGGCTGGCCTGCTCGCGCGAACGCCGCTCAGGCATTGCGGGCAGGGCACGAAGCCGCCGTAAAGGAACCGTCCGCTGACATCGGCAGCAATAGAGCTCCGCAATTCGCGTACTCCGGAACTGCTGGGGTTCTTGGAAGGTTTTCGAACCTTCTGTCTCGCTCCTCCAGCCGAATTGCGTGTGCTTATGAAAGAGATGGAGACTTCAGGTCGCGCTATCGGACAAAATTTGATCATCGGATACGTTCACTCCCCATTGGGGAGGGCGAGTCAGAAGATCGCTACTTCTTGAGACGCACCCATGAAGGAGACGTGACTATAACGTTTAGTGCCGCTTTATGTGGCCAGACGAGGGATGCTGCCTTGATCACTTCCGCACAGATGCGCGCGGCGCGGGCGCTGCTCGGAATCGACCAGGTCAGACTGGCCGAGTTGTCGGGAGTGTCGATTACAACCAGACTGACAGCCGCAAGACCGATGAGCGCATCCGCGAAAAAGACGTTCAGTTGCGCGAACTCCAGCACCGGGTCAAGAACAATTTGCAGATGATCACCGCCCTGATCCGAATCGAAACTCGCAATGCGGTAGAGCCGGACCAAAAGCGTTTCGAGCGCCTAGCAGGACGTGTCGATGCCTTGGCGATGCTCTACCAAGAACTTTCCGGTGACGAACCAAAGGACGAGGTTGATCTCGGCGTCTATCTCAGTCAAATCGCATCGGGAGTCATGACCGCGCATACTACAGAGGGCATCCGGCTCGACATGAGCGTGGACACCTACCCAGTTTCGATGAATGTCGCCATGCCCGCCGGACTGGTAGTGAACGAACTGCTGACCAATGCACTAAAGCATGCTTTTCAAGGACGCGAGGGAGGCACGATCACCCTGCACAGCATCGTTGAGGGTGAAGGCTGCCGGGTGGTCGTCGCCGATGACGGTATCGGCCTGCCAGAAGGCGAGACATGGCCCAAGCCCAGTAAGCTCGGCGCGTTGATTGCGCGCTCGCTGATCGAAAACGCCAACGCGCAATTCGACGTGAACTCCAGCCCGAATGAGGGCACGAGAGTAACTATCCTGTTCAGGCGGGCCACAGCAGCCGCCGCCTGTTAGCTGCGTGCTTATGGAGGCGGGACGTTATTTTTCGCTCAGTAGGTTGCCAGGAGCTTGCCCCAGGTCTCCCGAGTCAGCTCTTGCCATGGAGGGGAGTCCGTTCGCTGCCTGAAAGGGATCGGCTTCGGTCGGCGGATATCTGGGGCAATGCCAGCCGTTAGTTCCGGCCGATTGAACTGGATGTACGGCTGCTAAGGGGATGATGCCGACCTGGCCGCCTCGAGAACCGGGGAATTCAAGCCCGTGTTGCACTGACTTTGGGGGCGGCTGGACGCCAAAAAAAGAAAGCCAGCTCAGAAGCTCGGCCAAGTTGTGAAGGTCAAAATCGCCATCAGGCATTGAAAAAGGCACGCTCTCATTATATATCTCCGATGCGTCGGAAGATTTATTTAGGAGCGACCATGGCAGCTGTAGCCGAAATGCTGAAGGCAACCGAGGCCGCCGTGGTCTCGCGTGTAAGCCTGCGAGATGTCAATCGCGCAATCGATGAACGCATCCTGCCCGATGCCTTCGTATCGGTTGACAACGGCCGGCACGTCCTGGCTGGAGCCTGCTCCTTCATCAGCTTCTACTTCGAGACCGCAAAGCGTCTAACCTCGGAAGAACGACTGTTTGCGATCAGGACGGTTGAGCCCAAGCTAACACGCTCGCGCTCGCTCGCTTGGGCGGCACTGCTGCGCGAGGACTGGACCGTGCGAGACGACTTTCTAACGATCGATCTGATGCCGTTCCTGAAGAGCACGAGTGAACGTCTGTCCGATCTCGAGGCGGCTCGCGAGATGGTCACGTCGTCGGATGACGTGCTCAGCGGCACGCCCGTTATCCGTAACACTCGCGTCCCAGTGTATGATGTCGCGGCATCAGTCACTGTCGGTCATTCGGTTGAGCGCATTCTTGGGGCCTACCCGAGCCTTGACACGGAGAAGGTACGGCTCGCGGCGATTTATGCAGAGGCGAACCCCCTGCGAGGGCGTCCTCGTACTGGAGACCTTCCAAAAGGCTCCGTCATCACTTCCGATCGCCGTGTTCCGCGTCTTAGGAAGGCGGGATGAAGTTCCTGATCGATGAATGTCTCACCCCCGAGCTTGCAAAAATTGCGCATGGGAAGGGTCATTGCGAGACCAGCCACGTTGTCTGGCTGGGGCTCGCCGGGCTCAAGGACTGGGAGCTCAAGCCGATCATTCTTGAAGGCGACTGGACCTTCGTAACGAAGAACTCGGTGGATTTTAGGGGGCCAAAGGATAATCCGGGCACCAAGGGACAGTATGCAGATGTTGCCATCCACGCAGGGCTTGTTTGCCTAAACGGCCCGCCAGGCATGGATCTCGACATGCAGATCGAACTTTTCGAAATGGCGCTGATCGAGCTGGACGACGATGATCTTGTGAACCAGGTTCTTGAAGTGATCCTCGAAGACGAGGAAACGTTGCGCGTTGTCCGTTATGCGCTACCGAAGGAATGATCGAAGCCAACGAGGCAGCAAGCCCGGGGCGCAGGACCGATTTCATCAATGATCCTGCCGTCGTCGCGAAGCGCGAACAGGCACCTGGCGAGACTGGCCGCGGCAGAGTGAGACTGTCGCGAACAGACGATAAAAACAAACGTCACTTGGGCACGCCGCAGAAAGGTGGCAAGCAGCCCCTCTGGTCGCAACAAATGGAAGGCACGACTGGACGACATCGTCGCTATGCCAAAGGTCTTCGCATCTGGTCCGATCAGAAATCCTATCTCGACGCGACGGTCGCCTATGAAGAGACAAAAATGTAGCGCAATCGGTTCACGATCGATTGAAACCATGACCGTTCCTGTGCGGTGCTCAGACTGCCGCTGAGTGCCTGGCCTTTGCACTTTCAAAATATTTATCGAACTTCACCGCAATGCTCCTCACGAAGGGGCGATTTGCCGCCGGTACGACGAAACTGTCGCCTTGCAGTTCAAGCAGTTGAGCAGGATCCTTAAGGGCGATGGAGCTTGCCTGAAGCAGGAGCCTTTGGCCGGCTTGCCCGAAGCTCTCCACCAGATCGACAGCCGAGAAGGCGAAATCGCACATCAGCCGTTCAATGATCCATCCCCGGACGCGATCGTCGTCGGAGAGCACGATGCCGCGCACAGCCGCCAACCTGCCGTCTGCAACCACACGGCCGTATTCGCCGGTCGAAGGCATGTTCTGCACGTAGCCCTGGCGAAAACGGCTGATCGACGAAGGGCCAAGTCCGATCAATGTCTCGCAGCGATCGTCTGTGTAGCCCTGAAAATTGCGGTGCAAAGCGCCCGCGCGGGCCGCTACCGCCAACGCGTCGCCCGGCTTTGCGAAATGGTCGAGCCCGATTGATTCATAGCCCTCGTCCACAATCGCTCGCGCGGCAAGTCGCGATTGAGCGAACCGCTCCGTGGGACCGGGGAGCCATGCCTCGTCGATCATCGTCTGATGTTTCTTGAACCAGGGCACGTGAGCGTAGCCGAACAGCGCCATCCTGTCCGGTTCCAGCGTGAGCGCCTGCGCCACGGTGGAACACAGAGTCTCCCTGGTTTGATGCGGCAGGCCGTAGAGCAGATCAAGGTTCACGGAATCCACTCCGCGGGAACGAACTTGGTCGATGACTGCCTTGGTCTGCAAAAAGCTTTGCTCGCGGTTGATCGCCTTTTGTACTTTCGGATCGAAATCCTGCACCCCGAGGCTCGCCCGCGTCATGCCGATTTCGGCAAGCGCATCAAGGCGGGCTTCGTCCGTATTGTTCGGATCGATCTCGACGCTGACCTTCGCATCGCCGAGAAAAACGAAGCTGTCCCGCAGCACCGTGCCCAGTGTCAGCATGTCCTCGGGCCTCAGCATCGTCGGCGAACCGCCCCCGAAATGAACTGCGCGAACTCGGCCCTTGCCGCTGACAAGGCCGCCAACCGTCGCGATCTCCGCATACAGCGAGCGCAGATAAGCGGCTACCGGCTCATAGTGGCGCGTCTGTCTGGTATGGCACGCGCAGAACCAGCAGAGCCTGTCGCAATAGGGAATATGCAGGTAAAGCGATATCTCGTCACCGCCTTCGAGCGCCTCCAACCAGCCTCGGTAGACGACAGCATCGACCCCCGTATGGAAATGCGGCGCGGTCGGATAACTGGTATAGCGCGGGACATTCTCGCCAAGTCTGGCAGCTAGCTCCGGTCGCATGTCGTGGTCCACCGTGTTTGCGTCGCCGGAACTGTGGATGCTTGGATGAGCCTAAGCCCTGATTTCGATCAACCTTCAGCACGGACAAACTGCCGCAAGGATTTTTCTACCGTCGATTGCTATCCTGCCTGCACTGGACCGGTAGACCGATCGAATGACATTACGGCAGGATATTCACAGTTCCGGCATTCCCGTTCTTTGCCTGTCTTGCGAGGCACGGCACCGCGGTGTCTGTGGTGCGCTCGAACCAGACCATTTGGCTCGGCTAGCCAAGACTTCGTCGCGGCACAAAATCGAGCCGGGGGTCGAACTGATCGGCGACGCCGAGGCGGTCGACAGCTATTCAAACGTGCTTTCAGGCGTGGTGAAGCTGACGAAGAGCCTTTCGGACGGCCGCCAGCAGATCGTCGGCCTCCAGTTCGCGCCGGATTTTCTGGGACGGCCCTTCAAGGTGAAAAGCGCGATCAATGCGCAAGCGGCAACAGTTGTCTCGCTATGCTCGTTTCCGAGAGCGGCCATCGAACGGATGATGAAGGAATCACCGGAATTTGTGCATCGCCTGCTCAAGCAGACGCTGAACGAACTCGACGAGGCACGCGAATGGATGGTTACTCTGGGGCGCAAGACCGCACCGGAGAAGGTGGCGAGCTTTCTCCTCATGATCGCCCGGAACATCGATTCCAGTGTTAACCCGGCGGCCAGGTCGGCGTGCTTCGAGCTGCCGATGACGCGTGCCGACATCTCTGATTTCCTTGGAATTACAAACGAGACCGTGAGCCGTCAGCTGACCAGCCTGAGAATGGACGGCGTGATTCGGATCGAGAACAACCGCCGTGTCACCGTGGACAGCATGAGCCGGCTGGAACGGCGCTGCGGCGGCCGAGGCGCAACCGCCCTTTGAATGAGACCGAAGCGGCGGGGCCTGCGTCGCTTACTTAGGTTCGGAGCAAGGCATGCTCGCGTTGGGCTTAGAAGAAGCCGCGTAGCGACAGCATCCGCTCTCCATCGGATCGCATGAGCCAGGAGCGTTTCGGCCACCGTGTCGTCGAAGCATTGATGCCCGAGGTGCTCGACACGCAACCGGCTAATGGAGTCAGCATTGGACTCGGCCGAGGTCAGTGCGCCTCATGCGGGAAAATGATCGTCGCCCCGGGCTGAACGAAACTGCGAACTTTGTGTTGCCCATTTCCCTCAAGGCTACGCTAGAGCCCTCGTTGAGGATGCGGAGCGTGATCGCGATCGCGCTGAGCGGATCCGACTTGCGGGTGGGCCGAAGCCGACGTTGAGGGAACGCGCCGTCTCGCTTGCTCTTACGAAGGGCGAAATCCGGGCAAAAGACCTGACCGACATCGGGATCCCTCGCTGCTCTCTCGCCTCCATGTGCGAGGAAGGGCTGCTCGTGAACGTGGGCTACGGCCGCTATCGTAGGGTCAAAGGCCCTGACTGGTCGATGCTTGAAGGCCTGGAACAGTAAGACTAGCTCAGAGACGATTCGACAACCCGGCCGACTCCTTCCATCATGCCCATAACGGCAGGGAGGAAGTCGTGTCCGTCTATTTAGTCACTTGGGACCTGAATAAGCAGAAGCCGAACTACAACCAGGCGCGCCAAAACCTTATCGACCATCTAGCCCGTTACGAGCACATTAAAGACTCTGGGCTGGATTCGGTGTGGTTCATCAGCTCGACATTATCGGCTGACGCACTGGATGCTGACATTCGAACGCGTATGGATACAAATGATCGTGTGATCGTCACGAAACTGGTACACGGGCAGCACCAAGGTTGGCTCGGTCAGAACTTGTGGGATTGGATCAACGCTCGCCTCTAAAGTGAGGGCATCATGGACATAGCAACCGGCCTGACATTGCTGGCTCAGGCTACAGGCATCGTCAAAGACCTTCGGAGGTCGACAAGGGGTTCGACGCTGCGGCGCCCAAATCGCAAATGGCCGACCTTTACGGTACGCTCGCGGGCGTGAAGATCCGCCCTGTCGGACGCAAGGGAAACCATCCACGACCGCGATCGGAAGATCAAGGAACTGGAAGCCAAAATAGCTGCACTAAGTTCTGGCGGGGCCTGTCCCATCTGCAATGCCGGGCGAATGAAGATTGTTGCCTCTCATGAGCACCCGTATTTCGGCTTCGCGGGCGTCCAGGAACGAACCCTGAAATGCGACAATTGCGGCCACACAGAGAAGCATCTGCATGACCCCATCGGGGTCACGAAAAAGCGTTAGGTGAAGGGAGATATCGAATGGCAAAGCAGCCCAAGAACCACGGAAAGGCGTGGACACCCGACCAGGTGAAGACGCTGAAGGAACTGGCAAAGGGGAACACTCCCACTCGGGTGATCGGCCTCAAGCTTCAGCGTACTGAAGATGCGATCTATGCCAAGGCCAGCGACGAAGGTATTTCGCTCAGCCCCACGAACCAGTCGCCTTACAACCGCTCGAAGTAGAGCAGCCTTAAATCGAAGCCACCGCGAATGGCTTGCCGACAGCTTGCTCAAGAACAGGCTGAGCCGCCTTCAAACTAGTGCCTGCGCCGCTCCCTCCGTGACGGGTGAGCCTCTCTTCCGTAAGTTGCGCTTCATACGGAAGCCCTGACCTGCAAGCCTCATTAGCTTGCCAGCCGTTTGCCTTTTGCAAACACTTACCCGGCATATCGGGAAGACGTTTGCAGTATGCAAACAGTAGAGATGCTACCGTCTGGCAGCGTTGAAAATAATAAACAGAATAGTTGATACAGGATGCTTGACAATGCGCTCCTTTGATCTGAACTTGAGTGAACCGGCGAGTGTTTCCATCACTCGCGGCTCTAACCACAACCGAAGAGGACGCTTCGATATGGCTATCACCCAAACTACAGAACTGCCCGAATTCAGCAAGTTGATCTTGGTCGCAGCGAGGCTCGCGAAAGCTGGTCAAGACCAAGAAGTTGGCGAACCGGTCGACGTCATGACCGGCGGAACCTATCGCACCCGAGGCGGTGTTTGTGTCGGGCCGCTCCGCCCATTCCGTGACGAAGAGGACGGCGATCACACCGACGCCGAAGGCCGCTCCGCATGGTTCTTCGTGGACGGAGTCGGCGCCTATGACCGTTACGGCTGCATTCTGTCCGGGGTCCCCGCCGATAGCGAGCTTGATTGCGTCTCTACCTGGGACTGCGGCCTTCTCCTCGAATCGGCGGCCTGAGCGGAAGGCGCGCACAAATGCTCGGTGTTGATCCTATCCGCGACCTCCGCATCGCTGTGACTGGAGCGCGCCGGGCGATAGGGATTGCCGAGCGTCGCCGAGAAGGCAGAAGCGTTGTCTCACGCAGCCGAACGAGCGAACGAATTTGGCGCGGTGGCCTTTGCCGCCACCGGGGAGGTGCTTCTAACGGCCGATGACGTGGCCGGCGTTCTTCGCGTCAGCAAAGCCACGCTCGCCCGTTGGCGGGTCCTCGGAACCGGCCCCGACTACGGCAAAAAGCAGGGCCGGATCCTCTACCGCGCGGAGACCATCGAAATATTTGTGACTTCAAAAGAGCGCACCAAGACGCGCGGCGATGACCTTGGCCGGTGAAAGGCCGGCTATCTACCCTGGCCCATGATCCCCATGGCGGCGTCGGCGAGTCCGAACCATCTACACCATCGTCGAAGTCTGGAGAACGGCTTGAGTGCGAAATGGTCCTCTTCGCCAAAGGTCGAGCCAGCAGCCGAATGCTATTGAATGATCTTCCCGTAGCCTTCCGGATTTTTTATCGGTGGCGTATCGGATTGCGTTAGCGACTTATCAAAGCGCTCCGCCTGCTTTCGTTCGACCGATTTGACCAACAGCTCCGATTGAAGATCAACCAAGCTAACGTCCCCTTTGATCACAGAAAAAATGCGAACAAAGACGTAGGTGAGCAGGAAGCCCACGACGGCGGACATTCCCGCCTCCACGTAGGGTAGGGTTTCCGGAGGAATGAAAGCGGCCGACGTCAAAGCCGCGGCTATTGCTTTCGCGAAAACCAGCGAACCCATGGCCAAAAACACAACGCCGATCAGTGCGCGAAGAGCGCGGATCGATTGCTTGATCGCCGCCGCAATAAGTCGGACTTCGCCAAGCTCAAACTGATCAGGATTGCTGAACGGCAGGCCCCGAGCCAACCGAACAAGAACGCCTGCCGCGATCACCGACAACGCAGTCAGAAGCGAAGGTTTAGCCGCCTCCCAAAAAGCCACAGATCCAAGCTCCGCCGCAGCTATTGCGCCGGCAAGGGGAAGGACGATATGGCTCCAACGTATGTTCATTCCCTAAATATGGGGCTAACCGACAATCTTTCCATCATGCAAAAAACGCCGATGGACTTCGAGCATCTGTGAAAGGGCGTGTTCAAGATCAAGGAGACCGCTGGTATCAGACATCTTTCGCACCGTCATGTCAGCAGAGAGACGCGCGTCATCACCTTTGATCTCGCCATCGCGCCCGCGAACCCGCAACTCGCCGTCCGGCGCGTTTCGCAAACCTGCTGCCAGATTGCCCATAAACTCCTTACCGAATTTCCTCTTGGTCGCACGATATCCGATGTTGACCGTAACTTCCAACGCAGCATCCGGGGGCATGGACTCGATCAACTTTTCCGCCTCCACCGGACCCAGAAGATCCTCGATAATCTTCCTGGCCTTCCCCCAACCGGCCGCAATTTTCTCGCCAAGGCTCTCGTGGGTTTCGATTTCGATGACCTGCGGTGTCGCGACAGCCGGCAGAGCGGGACGCACCGTCTCGGGCACAAGGCCGCCAATTTCCACCGACTTCACGTCGCCGAGGTCGCCACCGACCTGATCGCGGTCGAATTCGGCCTGCAACTCCACCTGCTGGGCCGCTGATATGACGCCCGCCTGATCGCGCAGCAGCCAGGTCAGGTATTCCTCCATGGACTTGGCTTGCAACGTGACGTGCTGGATTTGATAGAAATGGTCCCCAATCGCCAGCCAATACGCGATGCCGTGGAGATATTCGTGCCCGGCCGGCGCTTTTGATTCGGCGATGGCCCAGGCCTTCATGACCTCGTCGAGCGTAGGATGAGTGGGGTCGGCCGACAGCTGAAGTAGGGCTTGCATTTGGCCCGGAGAGAACAGGCAAATGTCACCGAAGACATATTCATCCGTTTCGTGAAAATCGTTCAGGAAGCGCTGATAACCGTCCGCTTTGGGCACATCCGCGATGCGGTGTTTGACACTCTCGGCAATCCGGGCGTTGCCTTTCTTGGTAATTGAGCGCCTGCCGGATCTTCGCGCTTAAAGTCTCGGCTGGAAACTGCGAATTATCGCGCCGAAGCTTCCTATAGTGAATTTTGCATCTTTTGGCACTCATCTTAAGCCCCCCTGATTCGTTGTCGGCCGCAAGATGATCACAAATGTGTAATCTGCGCGAGGCCAGCATGGGCCGTATTGGCGGCTTGCAATAATTGTACGGGAGACGAATCCGACGACCCGACGGGGACAATGGGACCACGTCGGCAACTACTGGCGCGGCTTATTCCATCTATTTCCAGAGGAGTTCAGCACCGTCCACAGGGCTCATTTTAGACGCATATTAGACGAGTTTGGGCGGGAAGCAGCTAAGTGCTTGATCTATCTGGTACGCCCAAGGGAATCGAACCCCTGTTACCGCCGTGAAAGCGCGTTGCGATACTGAAATCGTGCGAAGCCCCCCTGTCACGACGATCTCGGCAATCATCAGATCAGGCCATAGCGAAACCAGATTCTGTAGATATGCTGTAGATCAGCCGTGCGATTTTTTGGATCGGCTAAGTGCTTGAAATTGCTGGCTCCCCGAATTACGAATGTCACGAAGGCTGGCGCTGGCTGTCCCAAGGCATTGAAACGATCGACGTTCGGCAAGGCATCGGCCTACTTTCCAGCGTCACAGAAGGCGCGCTTCCCACACGCCCGCGATCGCCTCCATACCCGGCCAGACCGGGGACGCCGGGCCTGTCCATAAGCGTGGCGGCCGGTGCTGCGCTTCCACATTCGATCGCCACAGTCTGATCGCACCGAACTCGATGCTGCTCGAAGCAAAATCGTGCGGCTCTGACATGGATCAGGGCGAGCAGGCCACGGCTGCGCAATAAGGCACTGCGGTTTGGCGCCCGCCGGAATTGGAAATCGGGGCTTGCGATGAAATTCGGCACAGAGATCGTCCTTCTAAGCCTGTTTGCGTTTGCGGCCCTGGTGGCTGCCGGCTTCGGCGTAGATGAACCTTTTCGCCAGCATATGTGGGTTTTGTTCTTCGCCGTGGCTGGCTTCACTGCGATTCTGTTGCGCAACACGGAGTTCAAGCCGACAGTTCCGATCGACCCCGCCGCTTACATGGATGGGCCAGTCCGCTATGGCGCCATCGCCACCATGTTCTGGGGTGTCGTCGGCATGCTGGTCGGCGTCGTCATTGCGCTGCAACTTGCCTACCCCGATCTCAACATTCAGCCCTGGTTTAACTTCGGCCGTTTACGGCCATTGCATACGTCGGGCGTCGTCTTCGCCTTTGGCGGCAATGCGCTGCTCTGCACGTCCCTGTATGTCGTCCAGCGCACCTGCCGCGCGCGGCTGTTCGGCGGCGATCTCGGTTGGTTCGTGTTTTGGGGCTACCAGCTCTTCATCGTCATGGCCGCGACCGGCTACCTGCTCGGCATCACCGAGAGCCGCGAATACGCCGAACCCGAATGGTATGTGGATATCTGGCTGACCATCGTCTGGGTCGCCTATCTCATCCTGTTCCTCGGCACGATCCTGAAGCGCAAGGAGCCGCACATCTACGTCGCCAACTGGTTTTACCTGTCCTTCATCGTCACCATCGCGATGCTGCATGTGGTCAACAACCTGTCGATGCCGGCCTCATTCCTGGGTTCCAAGAGCTACTCCGCCTTTTCCGGCGTCCAGGACGCCCTGACGCAATGGTGGTACGGCCACAACGCCGTCGGCTTTTTCCTCACCGCCGGCTTCCTCGGCATGATGTATTACTTCGTGCCCAAGCAGGCGAACCGGCCGGTCTATTCCTACCGGCTGTCGATCGTCCATTTTTGGGCGATCATCTTTCTATACATCTGGGCCGGCCCCCATCACCTGCACTACACCGCGCTGCCCGACTGGGCGCAGACACTCGGCATGGTGTTCTCGATCATGCTGTGGATGCCGTCATGGGGCGGCATGATCAACGGCCTGATGACGCTCTCGGGCGCCTGGGACAAGCTGCGCACCGACCCGATCATCCGTATGATGGTGATGGCCATCGCCTTCTACGGCATGTCGACCTTCGAAGGCCCGATGATGTCAATCAAGGCCGTCAACTCGCTCTCGCACTACACCGACTGGACCATCGGTCACGTCCATTCGGGCGCGCTCGGATGGGTTGGCATGATCTCGTTCGGCGCGATCTATTTCATGGTCCCGAAGTTATGGAACCGCGACCGGCTTTATTCGCTGCGGCTCGTCAACTGGCACTTCTGGCTGGCGACGCTCGGCATCGTCGTTTACGCCGCGGTGATGTGGGTGTCCGGCATCATGCAGGGCCTGATGTGGCGCGAATACAACGAGCAGGGCTTCCTGGTCTACTCCTTCGCCGAAACCGTCGCCGCCATGCATCCCTACTACATCATGCGTGCCATCGGCGGCGCGATGTATCTGTCGGGCGCCCTCATCATGGCCTGGAACATCGCCATGACCATCCTCGGCTACCAGCGCGAGGAGGATCCGATGCCGCGCTCCATCCCCGCCCTCCAGCCTGTGCGATCAGGAGCCAGAAAATGGGCCTGATGGACAGACACGCGGTCATCGAGAAGAACGCCACACTTCTTCTCCTCGGGTCCCTGCTGGTCGTAACAATCGGCGGTATCGTCGAGATCGCGCCGCTCTTCTATCTCGACAACACCATCGAGAAGGTCGAAGGCATGCGGCCCTATTCGCCGCTCGAGCTCGCCGGGCGCAACATCTATGTGCGTGAGGGCTGTTACCTCTGCCACAGCCAGATGATAAGGCCGTTCCGCGACGAGGTCGAGCGCTACGGCCACTATAGCCTGGCGGCCGAGTCGATGTACGACCACCCGTTCCAGTGGGGCTCGAAGCGCACCGGGCCGGATCTCGCCCGGGTCGGCGACCGCTACTCGAACGGATGGCACGTCCAGCATCTCACCGAGCCGCGTTCGGTGGTGCCGGAATCGATCATGCCGAGCTACGCGTTCCTGAAGGACATGCCAATCGAGGTGAAGGATTTCTCGACGCATCTGATCGCCAACAGCCGTGTCGGTGTGCCCTATTCAGACGACATGATCGCTCATGCCAATGCCGATCTCATGGCGCAGGCCGATGCGAATGCCGATACATCGGGCCTGGAGAGACGCTATCCGAAGGCCAAGCTTGGGGACTTCGACGGCGATCCGCAGCAGGTCACCGAAATGGATGCGCTGGTCGCCTATCTCCAGATGCTCGGCACGCTGGTCGATTTCAGGACCTATGACGAAGCCGCCGGTTACCGCTGAGGAGAATGGCGATGACCTACAATTTCATGCGGGAGTTTGCCGACAGCTGGGGCCTGCTTGCCATGGCACTTTTCTTCCTCGGATGCGTTGCCTTTGCATTTCGTCCCGGCAGCCGCAGGCAAGCCGAGAGAGCCGCTCACATTCCTCTCAAGGACGACTGATCATGGGCAGCGAGCATATCGACGAGGTTTCGGGCATCTCGACGACCGGCCATGAGTGGGACGGCATCAAGGAACTCAACAACCCGCTTCCGCGCTGGTGGGTCATAACCTTCTACATCACCATTGCCTGGGCGATCGGCTACACCGTCGTCTATCCGGCATGGCCGATGCTGACTTCCGCGACCAGGGGTGTGCTGGGGTATTCGAGCCGCAGAGACGTCAAGAATGAACTGGCGGCGGCCGAAGTGGCCAAGGGTAAATTTGTCGCTGCCATTCAGGCGAAGACCGTCTCCGAGATTACAGCCGACAATACGCTACGCGAATTCGCCATCGCCGCAGGTGGCGCCGCGTTCAAGGTCAATTGCGTGCAGTGCCATGGCTCGGGCGCTCAAGGGTCCAAGGGTTTTCCCAACCTAAACGACGACGATTGGCTGTGGGGTGGCAACGCCGAACAGATCCAGCAGACGATTGCGCACGGCATCCGCTTCGCATCAGACCCGGATACGCGCCTGTCGGAAATGCCTGCTTTTGGCGACATCATCACGACGGATCAGATCAAGCAGGTCGGCGCCTATGTCGCAAGCCTCTCCGATCCTGTTCAGGACACAAGCCTGATCGAACTCGGCGCCAATGTTTTCGCCGAGAATTGTGCGGCCTGTCATGGTGAGAATGCAAAGGGCAACAGGGAGCTCGGCGCACCCGACCTGACCGACGCGATCTGGCTTTACGGGTCTGGCGAAACAGCCATCGCCGCGCAGGTCCGCGCCCCGAGGCATGGCGTCATGCCGGCCTGGATCGGGCGTCTCGGCGAGATCAAGGTCAAGGAACTCGCGGTCTATGTCCATTCGCTTGGCGGCGGAGAATAGGAACGCAAGCCTATTCTCGTCCTCCCCCCAACCGCCAAGCGACGAGGCCCGGCGCGAGCCGGGCCTCGGCATCATCCAGAAACCGATGGGTCGGGCTTCCGGCGAAATCGTCGCTGGTGACTGGAGCTTCTCGTGCTCGATAACACGCAAATAGAACGGCTCGAAGCCGATGCGGTCAACTCCGCCAAGACCCGTCAGCCGCTCTATGCCGGACGCAAGAAGATCTTCCCGAACCGGGCTTCTGGCAGTTTCCGCCGCTTCAAGTGGTCGGTGATGGCAATCACGCTGGGGATCTACTACCTGACCCCCTGGCTGCGGTGGGATCGCGGGCCATTTGCCCCTGACCAGGCCGTGCTGGTCGATCTTGCCAACCGCCGCTTCTACTTCTTCTTCATCGAGATATGGCCGCAGGAATTCTACTACGTCGCCGGCCTGCTGGTCATGGCCGGTGTCGGCCTTTTCCTGATCACATCCACCGTCGGCCGGGCCTGGTGCGGCTATACGTGCCCGCAGACCGTGTGGGTCGATCTGTTTCTGGTCGTCGAGCGAGCCATCGAGGGCGACCGCAACGCGCGCATCAAGCTCAATGCCGGTCCCTGGACTGCGCGCAAACTCGTGCTGCGAACATCGAAACACGCCATTTGGCTGGTCATAGGGGTGCTGACCGGCGGCGCCTGGATTTTCTATTTCGCCGATGCGCCGACGCTGCTTGGGGAACTCTTCACCGGCACCGCCGCCCCCGTCGCCTACATCACCGTGTCCGTGCTGACGGCGACGACCTATACGTTCGGCGGGCTGATGCGCGAGCAGGTCTGCACCTACATGTGCCCATGGCCGCGCATCCAGGCGGCCATGCTCGACGAGAATTCCCTCACCGTCACCTATAATGACTGGCGCGGCGAACCGCGCTCGCGTCACGCCAAGAGGGTCCTTGCCGCCGGGCAGCCCGTCGGCGACTGCGTCGACTGCAATGCCTGTGTCGCGGTGTGCCCGATGGGGATCGACATTCGTGATGGCCAGCAGCTTGAATGCATCACCTGCGCGCTCTGCATCGATACCTGTGACGGTATAATGGACAAGCTCGGCAGGGAGCGCGGACTGATTTCCTATGCGACGCTGGCCGACTACAACGCCAATATGATGCTGGCGACCCCGGGCGGCTCCGGTTCAGTCAACCCGTCACTGGTCAGGAGCGCTGACGGCCTGTTCTCCGACAAGGTGGCCCGTTTCCATATCCGCAAGATCTTTCGCCCGCGCACCTTCATCTACATGGGCGCCTGGTCGGCGGTCGGTCTCGCGCTGCTCTATTCGCTGCTGACCCGCGAACGGCTCGAATTGAATGTCCTGCACGATCGCAACCCGCAGTTCGTGACGCTGTCCGACGGTTCGATCCGCAACGGCTACACCGTCAAGCTGCTCAACATGATCCCCGAACCAAGAACGATCATTGTCACGATGCAGGGCCTGCATGGAGCCGAAATGAGCGTTGTCGGCATCGACCTGCCGGCGGATCGCTCCTTTGCCATCCCGGTCGAACCCGACCGGCTGAAGATGCTCAAGGTTTTCGTGCGTCAGCCGGCAGATCAGGTTCGGGGTGCAGCGCAAAGCTTCAAGTTCCGGGTCGAAAACAAGGCAACGTTCGAGTCGGACGAATACACGGCCACATTCAACGCACCGGAGATCGCCAGATGAGCGACACCTCGCGACAATCTCGCGAATTCACCGGCAGGCATATGCTGTTCACCATCCTTGGCTTCTTCGGCGTGGTCATAGCGGTCAATCTGACGATGGCGACGCTCGCCAACACGAGCTGGACCGGCCTTGTCGTCGAAAACACCTATGTGGCGAGCCAGCAATTCAACAAAAAGGCCGAGCAAGGGCGAGCTCAGGCAGCCCTCGGCTGGACTGGCAAACTGACCATCGCAGGCGGTGAGGTCCGCTACAGTCTCACCGATGCTGGCGGCAAGACGGTTGCCGTGCATGGCGTCAAGGTGCTGTTTCGTCATCCCGCCTACGAGGCCGAGGACAAATCCGTCACTCTTGCAGCTGCCTCCGGTCAGATATTCGCCGCGCACCACATCCCCAAGGATGGCGTCTGGATCGTCGAAATCGACGCCGATGCGAGCCTTGCGGAACCCTATCGCGACGTTCGCCGGATCGTGATTTCCCGCGGGGCGCTGCAATGAGCTGCTGCGCGCCAGGCGCCGAAATGGCATTGGACCTGGAAAAGGTCACACTGGTCCTGCCTTCTGGCCAGGAAATCAGACTGGCGAGCCGCTCGATTGGCGAAAATCTTCGCCAGACCGACCTCTCGGTGCCAGCTGTGCATTGTGCCGCCTGCATCCAGACGATCGAGACGGCGATCGGCAAGCTGGATCGCGTCGAAGGCGCTCGTGTCAATCTTTCGACGAAACGTGTTTCGGTCCGGTGGCGCGGCGACGAGGTTCCGCCATTCGTCGCCACACTTGGACGGCTGGGCTATGGCGCGCACCTGTTCGATCCCGAGGCTGACGGGAAGAACAAGACGCTCTCGGAACTGATCCGCGCCGTCGCGGTCGCCGGCTTTGCGGCGGGCAACATCATGCTGCTATCAGTCTCCGTCTGGTCCGGCGCGCAAGGCGCGACCCGCGACCTGTTCCATTGGGTCTCGGCCTTGATTGCCATTCCTGCGCTCGCTTTCGCCGGCGGCATCTATTTTCGCTCGGCCTGGAATGCGCTGCGCCACAGCCGCATGAACATGGACGTGCCGATCGCGGTCGGGGTATCGCTCGCTTACGCCATGAGCCTCTACGAGACGATCAACCATGGCGACCATGCTTATTTCGACGCGTCGGTGTCGTTGCTGTTCTTTCTGCTGATCGGCCGCACGCTGGATCACGTGATGCGGGAACGGGCGCGGACGGCCGTGAACGGACTGGCTCGGCTGGCGTCGCGCGGCGCCATGGTGCTGCGCGAGGATGGTTCGCGCGACTACTTGCCGGTTGGCGAGATCGAACCAGGAATGGAGCTCTTGATCGCGGCTGGCGAGAGGGTGCCCATCGACGGCAAGATCATTGGCGGGGCGTCGGATCTCGACTGTTCCCTGGTTTCCGGGGAAAGCACGCCCAGAACGGTGGGCCCGGGGGCGCAGGTCCAGGCCGGTACACTCAATCTCACCGGTCCGCTGACCATCGAGGCGACGGCCGCCGCGAAGGATTCCTTCCTGGCCGAAATGATTCGACTGATGGAAGCGGCAGAGGGCGGCCGCGCCCGCCATCGCAGGATCGCCGATCGCGTCTCCGCGCTCTACGCCCCCGTGGTCCACCTCACCGCCTTTGTGACGTTCCTCGGCTGGATGGCGGCGACCGGCGACTGGCACCGGGCAATAACAATCGCGATCGCCGTTTTGATCATTACATGCCCGTGTGCGCTCGGTCTCGCCGTGCCGATCGTGCAGGTGGTCGCTGCGCGGCGGCTGTTTGAAAGCGGCGTCATGGTCAGGGACGGCTCCGCCATGGAGCGCCTGGCGGGGATCGACACGGCATTGTTCGACAAAACCGGCACGCTTACGCTCGGACTGCCCAGGCTGATCAATGCGCCGTCCATCGATCCGACGATGCTCGCTATGGCGGCCGAGATGGCAGCGCATTCCCGCCATCCCTTTTCGAAGGCAATCGCTGGCAATGCAGCCTTTGCCGGCCAGCCGAAACTCGCGTCCGTCAGCGAGCATCCGGGCTTCGGCATCGAAGCCATCGCCGAGGGCAGTACCTGGCGGCTGGGTCGCCGCGGATGGGGTGAGTGGAAAGCCCGGACCGGCGGCGAAAGCAAACAAGGCTATGGCGGAACCGTTTTGACGAAGGACGGGGTCATTGTCGCGACTTTCGATTTCGAGGATGAGCTGCGTGCCGATGCCAAGGCGGCCATCGAGCAACTGAACGGCGCCGGCGTGTCGGTGGAGATGCTGTCGGGCGACACAGAAGCTGCCTGCGGCGAAGTCGCGGAAGCACTGGGCGTCGAGCGCTTCGTTCCCGCGTTGCTTCCCTCCGGGAAGGTCGAACACATCGAAGCATTGACCAGATCCGGCCACAAGGTCCTGATGGTCGGCGATGGGCTCAACGACACGCCTGCGTTGGGTGCCGCACACGTTTCGCTCGCTCCGGCCACGGCGGCGGATATCGGTCGCAACGCCGCGGATTTCGTGTTCCTGCGTAAAAGTCTTCTGGCGGTCCCACTTGCTTTAGACATTTCGCGGAAGGCCGGACGGCTGATCCGGCAGAACATCGCCATCGCGATCGTTTACAATGGCATCGCCGTGCCGGTCGCCATTCTGGGGCACGTTACGCCACTGATCGCGGCGGTCGCGATGTCCGCCTCGTCCCTCCTGGTCATCGGCAATGCGCTACGCCTGCAAGGTTTCGTGTCAAATGCATCGGTGCAAGATGCCCGACATGACAGGCGCTCCGACATTGGCGCACTGGCACAATCCTCATGACGACGCTCGCCTACCTCATACCTGTGGCCCTGTTCCTCGGAGCGCTTGGGCTGGCCGGGTTCCTGTGGGCCTTGAGGAGCGGCCAATATGAAGATCTCGATGGCGCCGCCGAGCGGATCCTGATCGATCGCGACGAGCCACGCAGTTGACCCAGCCTGCCCTGCGAGGACTCGCTCGAATATTTTCCGCGGTTGCTTCGCGTCATGCCGATTTCGGCGCGCGACGGGTGCGAACGGATCAGCCAGAATACGTTGCCGAACTTTCGGCCAGGAAAGGGCCGCACCGAACGGGAAGCCGGCCATTCCATGATGACCTGACCAGACCATGGCGTCGCGATCGACCAGTCGACCGTGAACCCGCCGTTGCCGCGTTTATCGAGCCTGGTTGATCCACATCAGGGTTATCTCTTCATCGGCATGGTTTCATTGAGCATTTTTGAACGGAGAACGGATGTCTAACGGACGGTTAGGTCGCGTGGAGACGCTTGGGGAGATGAGCCGCAAACCGTGGATCGATTGCGATGCGTTCCAGTGCCCTTCGTCGCAGATAGCCGACGCTATGGCGGCACGCTGATGGCCGGCTCTGTCGATAGATTCGACGTTATTGTCGTCGGAGCCGGGCCGGTCGGACTTTCCTTCGCCGCATCGCTTGCCCAGAGCCGACTCAAGGTGGCAGTGGTTGAACGGCAGTCGCTCGAAAGCCTGGCGAATCCGGCTTTCGACGGTCGCGAGATCGCGCTGACCCAGGCATCGGTTGGAATCCTTCGCGAGCTCGGCGCCTGGGATGCCATCCCGGCTTCGGACAAATCACCGCTACAAGGCGCGCGCGTGCTCAACGGATCGAGCCCTTTCGCCCTGAGCTTCGATTCTCCCAGCGGATCTGGGGAACCACTCGGAATTCTGGTCCCAAATTGTCGGATCCGCGACGCCCTGTTCAAGCTTGTCCACTTCCAGGATCATGCCCAGCTGCTGTGCGGCCGCTCGGTCGTCACTGCAACAACCAGCCACAAAGAAGCAGTCATAACGCTCTCTGATGGCAGGCAATTGGCCGCTCGGCTGCTCGTTGCAGCGGATTCGCGTTTGTCCGCGACGCGCGACCTCCTCGGCATTGGCGCCGCCATCAATCGGCTTGGCAACTCGATGCTGATTTGCCGGGTGAGGCACGAGCGCGCCCATCACCAGATCGCGGTCGAATGGTTCGATCACTATCAGACGATAGCGATGTTGCCGCTCATGGAAGGCGTGTCGTCGCTGCTTCTCACGTTGCGCTCAAACGAGGCCGACAGACTGCTTGCTCTCGACGACGATTTGTTCCTGATGGAATTGACGAACCGTTGTCGAGGACGCCTCGGAGAGATGACCTTAGCAAGCACCCGCCATGCCTATCCGCTGGTCACGACCTGTGCGCACAAGTTCTGGGCTCCGAGTGCGGCACTGATCGGCGATGCTGCCCTCGGCATGCACCCGGTGACCGCGCATGGCTTCAACATCGGCCTCAGCGGCCAGAAGCAACTCGCCGATGGAATCCTGGCGGCATGTCGTGAGCGCCGCGACATTGCTGATCCTGACATGCTCGGCAGATACGAAAGCCGGCTGCGTCTGTCGGCGGCACCGCTCTATCATGCTACGAATGTACTTGTCGCTCTCTACTCAGGCGAGCACCCGACGGCACGGCTTGCAAGACATGCGGGGCTTCGCTTTGCCCAATATCTTCCCTTTATCCGCCATGGCATTTCGGCCATGCTCAGGCGGTGAATCGCTGGCAGCGCTGCCGCTCTGGAACGCTATCTCGGCCCGGCTTCCTTTTGTCTCTGACGTTGCCGATCCTGGCATGATTCGGATCAAGAAACGCGCGCGGACGAGACCTTGATGATCAGCCGGCAATCCTCAGAGCAGACCTGCGACCCGAAGCCATGGTGAGCGCACTGGCTATCCCTGCTGGATAGTTAACCCGTCCTTCAGCGGGCTTGCGTAGCTTGTCCTCGCGAACAACGATGGGAGCAAGCTGGTCCGTCCATGGCCCCGAAGAAAGAAGACACGCTGGAGGCCAAAATCCGTCAGGATCAGCTTGCTGACCTGAGGACCGGTCTCTTCGTGTCGATGCCGATAAGCGCTATCCTGTCAGGCCTGATTTGGGCGGTGCACGCCCTTTCTGGCAGCGGCTTTGCCGCTGCAATCTGGTTCCTGGTCGTCAATGCGATAAATGCCGCCCGCGTTGCACTCGCGCGTTATCAGCTAAAGGAAACGGGGCGCCATGACGGTTTAGTGGGGGTTTTGCCGCGGCTTCGCTGGTTTGGCATCCTTGCTCTTCTGGCAGGGTTTGCCTGGTCCTTCCTGGCCGTCCTGACTGTTGGATACACGACACCTCAAGCACCGCTGCATCTGGTCATTCTGGCGGGCATTTCCGCTGGTGCGGTTACATACGGCAGTTCGTATGCCGCGGCGGCGACCAACTTCATCACACCTCCGCTCCTCATCACGGTGGGTTGCCTTTTGGCGAAAGGCAATTTTGAAGACTACATTCTGGCTTTTACCGTTCTGCTCTTCATGGGCGGCTTGGTTCGAGCTTCGTTTGTTGGCCAAGCACGGTTCCGCGAAGCGAGCCGCCTGAGGCATGAGGCCGAGCGGCTTGCGGCGGAGATGAAGGCCAGTTCCAGGCAGGACCACCTGACGGCCCTTCTCAACAGGCGTGGCCTCGAAGACGCTATCGGACGGTTCGAGACCGCGGATGGCCCCTTCGTGGCAATGCTGGTTGACCTGGACGGGTTCAAATCCGTCAACGATACCTACGGTCACAGGACCGGTGATGAACTGCTTGTCAGGATCGCCCGCCGCATAGAGGAGGAAGCACCGGAAGGCTCAACGCTCGCTCGTATCGGCGGCGATGAATTCGTGCTGTTTTTTCCCTCAACGAGGGTTTCGCTTTCTGCCAGTGATCTCGCCTCCAATATCATAGCCAAAATTGCCCGCCCCTATATCGAGGTCGCGTCCGTCCGGGTCGGGGCATCAATAGGAATATACCTGGCGGAAAGCCCGGGCCTGACCGAAATGTTGTTGCGGGCGGATATCGCCCTTTATACGGCCAAGCGTCGTGGCAGGAACGAATTTTGCCTGTTCGATGCCGAACTCGACAGGGAACTGCAACGCCGCCAGTCCGTCGAACGGGACCTTCATTCGGCGATAAAGACGAGAAGCTTGCAACCTTGGTTCCAGCCGATCGTGAAACTCGACACCGAGGCCGTGGTCGGCTTTGAAGCCTTGCTGAGGTGGTCCCATCCGACTCATGGTGCCATCTCTCCACCCGAAATCATCACAGCTGCACGCGAAACCGGAATGCTTCAGCTGCTGACGCAAACCGTATTCGCCGACTGTTGTGCTTTTATCGACGGCTTGGTGAAAGCTGACTGTCGTGATCTCCGTGTGGCGATGAATGTTTCACCGCGCGAACTGGAAGCCGGCGATATCGACGACATGGTTCTGGATGGTCTGGCGGCAAGAGGTCTCCCTGCAACGATGTTCGAGATCGAGATTACCGAAGAATCCCCGGTTGACCCGGACAGAGTGGATGAAAAGCTCGGACGGCTTTCACATGCGGGCATTTCCATCGCGCTCGATGACTTCGGCACCGGCTTTTCTACGTTGGCATCTCTCAAGGACAGTCGGATACGCAAGGTCAAAATAGACCAGGGCTTCATTCGCGGCTTGGCCAAGTCCCGAGAGGACCGACTGCTTGTCAAATCGGTCATCGATCTCGGTAACATGCTCGGGATCGAGGTCATGGCCGAGGGCGTCGAAACAGAGGCGGATCGGCAAACCCTGCACAAGCTTGGCTGCCGAACCGCTCAAGGCTTCCTGTTCTCCAAGGCTGTGCCTCTGAGCCAAGCATTGGAAATGGCAGTCAAACAGCACGCGAACCAGTTGTGACCGCTCCCGCCGCGCCGTCTCTCGCGGCCGTGCGCTCATGAGTGACGGGTATCTGAACTTCCTTGTTTGAAGAGCATGACAATCCGTGCTGTGCGTCAGCCGGCGAACAGTTCCTTGTAGCCGGTCGTGACCATCCAGTTCGCCCGGTCGATATGGCTGCGAAGAGCCTTGCGGGCGCGGACCGGTTCAAGGGCCGGGTCGATGCCTAGAATGAGATCGGCCATCTCCTCTTCGCTGGCATTGTCGGCGCAGGCATCCAGGATCCGCAGGTAGATCGTGAAATGCTGCCTATCGTAGGCCGTCAGGTTCTCCGACCAGGGGACTTCGTCGCACAGAGTTGAGTTTCGAGTCTCATCTGTTCCCATTGATCGATTCATGCCTGTTGCGAGCCTCGGCTGTTGAGCGCTGGATGCAACGCAGCATATCCCAAAATGGGATAATCCGAAACCGGGATTAGTCGCTGATCCGGTCTTTACCCGACCGGTTCGCCTACATGCCCAAATCTCTTCGCTCGCCCCGCCACCAGCGGTTTCTGGCCCAGCTGGTTTCCCTGCGCAAGGCCAAAGGCCTGACTCAGGCGCAGGTGGCCGAGAAGCTTGATCGTCCCCAATCCTTCGTGGCCAAGTACGAGGGTGGAGAGCGGCGTCTCGATGTCATCGAGTTTCTCGACTTAACTGCGGCGCTTGACGCTGATCCGTGCGAGATTCTGTCCAGCCTGCGGGCTAACGGGCGCCTGCGCGTCTAACGGCTCGCGCCGGTACCGTGAACCGAGCGTGCTTTTCTTCGGCAAGCTGCCATTCCGCTGCGGGTGGGTCTTTACCAAGCCATGCCGATATAGGATGATAATCCTAGGTGGGGCGATTCCTCAACGGAGATCGCAATGGCTAGGACCAAACTTTCCAAGCAGCTTTCACAGGCTGAAATCGAGCGCTTTCTCGCGGAGGCAGAACGGCTGCACCAGAGCATCGTCCAGCCGCTTCTATCACCTACCAGCAACCATTACCGGGCTCTCCAACGCACCCATGAAGCGCTGTTGAAGACGGTGAAGGATATCACCGGTAAGGATGCGCCGTTCATTCAATGGTTCGGAACAGGACCGGTGAATTAGACCAGACTTATAGACTCCAGGCTGCAAACGTCGCATTCTCTCTTCGGGGAGAAGGGGCGTGGGCAACCATCGCTATCAAGACAATCGGTACAACCGTCGCAGGTATGGCGAGCGCCATCGTTCGAAGGATGTTCCGTTGTGGGCAAAGATCGTTGCTGGTGGAACAATCCTGGCTGGCTTTCTTGCCTTCGAAATCGGCCCTGCCGCTCTCGGCTGCAACATCAAAGCCAATATCAGCTACAACACGGGCGAGCGAATCTATCATGTTCCCGGACAGGAATATTACTGGGAGACGCGCATCAACCTGTTGAAAGGCGAGCGCTGGTTTTGTTCGGAGGAAGCCGCGCGCAAGGCTGGGTGGCGGAAGTCTCGGGTCTGAGCGTCCGTGGTAAATGCTTGCGAAAATGCTGCATCGCACATGTTTTCGGTGCAGCATTCATTTGAAGTATTTATCGCGATCCGTTCGAAAAATCTGTCCAGCCTGCCGTCCTGGCGGGCGCCCGCGCGCCTGACGACGCGCACCAGGTGCTCGTGAACCGAGCCCGCTTTTCTTCGGCAAGCTCAGGCGGTCTCGGCCATTCGGCTTCGCCCCTTGGCGTGGGCAGCCCTTCGGGCTGAG
>NZ_JAMYRK010000079.1:0-25458 GCF_040321335.1 Mesorhizobium sp. M0437 | reverse complement strand
TTTCAGTCCAGGCCATCGTGATCTCCATCGAATCTTGCAAATCCGACGGAATCACAACCTGCTGAAATCACTCAACTCTTTTTGGAACGGACACTAACTAAGAGATATTTGGTTTGCGAGCGATCGCTATCATACTCTTTGCTAGTGGCGGAACTCTACCCACTCGATCGAAACGGATAATATCCAATCCGACTTCTTCAAGTAGCATCCCCAGTGTCTTTATGGACCAAAACTTAATATGGCCGCCGTCCCAGAGGGCCCAAAAATGGTTGTCCATTTTCCCCGTAACCGAGAGCACCACGTTTTTTACATACCCGTGATAAGGGGTTGAGATGATCGCTGTACCGCCGGGTTCAAGCAGATTAAATATGTTTCGGGCAAAGGCTCTTGGATCGTAGAGGTGTTCCACGACTTCTAGGCTAAGAACGGTGTCGAACATACCATACTTAGCCGACAGGTCATCATACGCTGACCCAATCTCGAGCTTGAGCTTTGGGTACGCCCGATTGGCCATTGCGACGGCCGAGGGAGACGCATCGATGCCGACAACGGAGTATTTTTCGCTCAGTTCGCTCGCAACGCTGCCATTGCCGCAGCCCAGATCAAAAATGCGCTTCGAGTTAACCTCAGCTAGGATGCGTTTTACCGCCGGCAACAATATTGTGTGAGAGTTGTTTTTCTCTGCATTATCGTATTCATATTCAATATTTCGTACATCGGGCATGGTCGTCCTACTCCGTCTTGATAATAAGGCGCTTTCGCCTTCAAACACCAGAACGCAAATCGATTCCAGTTCTGTCCTTGATAGCATCTTCCAGTGGGATATTTGTCTTTTTGGCGAATTCAAGAATTTCGTCTACCTTGGCGTCAACCAACGTTCTGTAGAGGAAGCCCTGCAACAGGTGAAAATATAACCCAGACCTTCCATCCAAAAACCCAAGCAAGAATGCATATCTATATAGGAAGTAAGCACATGCCCTCCATGCTGGTGGCATCTTAAGATATATCTTTTCCTTCATAAATCGCTTTATCGCGGCCGGCGCACTTAGCTTTCTGCCGTTCTCCACCATTGGCTTGAATGCCTCAGTCTTTTTACTAAGAATATCTGCGGCCTCACGCGACGCATAGGAATTGTGTTTCGACATCCACCAAGTCAAGGATTTCAAATTATGGTCTGACAGACTTAAGCTGGACTTTTGCACGCGACGCTCAACAACTATATGTTCATCCATCCAGCGCTGTTCGCATTTGCCGCGTCCATTACGCCAGAGGCGAAGCTGCCAACTTGGCTCGATGCCTCCAAACCGAATCCTACGTCCTAGAAAATAGATTCGTCGCTTGATAAGTATTCCATCACAGTCAGCGCCTGCTTTTGAGACAGTATCACGCAGATCGTTAAGTTGTTCTGCATCAAGGACCTCGTCAGCATCGATGCGAAGCAGCCATCCTCCTCTGTTGGACAACAAATCAATGCCAAAGTTCATTTGCGTCGCGTAATTCACCCATCGATTCTCGACTACTATCGCTCCAAAAGACGCCGCTATCTCGCGAGTGTTGTCGCTGGATCCGCTATCAACGACCGTTATACTTGACACTCGACCAAGAAGACTCTCGATGCACCGCCGAATGTGAATCTCTTCATCCTTCGTGAGAATAAGCGCATGGATGTCAAGAGGCTTTTCTATTTCACGCCTCGGGACAGTCGAGGGTTCGGCTTCGGTTGGGGCTTTCATGCTCACCGGGACCCCACCTGTCGAGCCGGATTTCCAGCCACCACAACTCCAGGCTCCAAATCCTTAACTACAACGGCACGCGCGCCTACAACTGCACCCTTCCCAATTCTAACTCCCGGCCCGACGAATGCGCCGGCCGCGACCCATGCCCCATCCTCGATCGAGATAGTGCCAACGACGAGCGGAAAGTTGGGATCGCGATAGTCATGGGTCGCGGAACACAAATATGCTCCCTGACTGATAGTGACGTAATCGCCGATAGCAATTTCTGCCACAGAGTAACATGTCGCTTCTGGACCTAGGCTACTCGTTCTTCCCATACGCAGGTTCCATGGTGCCCAAATGCGCGCGGACGGATAGGGATGAGCGCCAACTTCAATTTTTGCACCAAAGCTCCGCAGTAAAAAACATCGCCATCGATGAAACGGCGTTGGAGACCACCCATAAGCCGTCTTCTCAACGATTCGCCAAAGGGCGCGTCTCAGCTTGTCACTTCCGCTCGGCGCCGGCACCGTTGCTAGTTTGAACGACCTTGTATCCGACATCGAACTTAGTCCACTACCACGCTCTTCGGTCGGTCAGTTCGCCCATCGCACCACCGGTAAACATTCTCCATCTCAGCGCCAATACCGTCCCATGAATAGTCCCTTTCCATCCAAGACCGCCCCCGTGCGCCCATTGCTTCGCGAACCTCGTTGGGCATCGACATCGCATCATTAAGTGCTCTTGCCAAAGGCTCTACACCGTGATCGATCCACCATCCACAGCCCTCGACATCCAATCCGGCCCAAGGAGCCCCCTTGGTTGAAATAACCGGCACGCCGCTTGCCAAGGCTTCAGCGACCACCATCCCAAAATTCTCATCGAGCGTCGGCAACACGAAGAGATTCGCCGACCGGTAAGCTATGGCTTTTTTCTCGCCGAAAAGAGCGTCTTCAAACGATACTCGCTCCAAACCCAGCTTTGCTGCCATCGCTTTCAGTTCGGCTGGATAGCTGCCTTCCATTGGCCCGACGACTCTAAGCCGCCAATGGGGGTTCTGATGCTCAACTTGGGCCCAAGCAGCCAAAAGGCGGTCAATTCCCTTCTTGGCATGAATTCTGCCAAGATAAAGGACCGTGTCCATTCTGTCCTCGGATCTTGACTGATCCGCCCAGACGCTCCGGTCCAGAGCCGGCACATCGATTCCATTAGGCACCACTGCAACTGGTGCCTTGAATCCGAGCTTTCGAATATCAGCGTACTCTTGGACGCTAGTCGCGTGGAAGCAACTCACGACTTCGACCGCGGCGCGCTGTGCGATGCGCCAGAAAATCATCTTCTTTCGAGAAGAAAATTCGAGAGCTCTAGAGCCAAACATGCCCCTCGGGGAAAGAAGTAACGGCCGGCTGTGCCGACCGGCACTCCAACTGGGATACACGTTCGGCATCAGCCACAGACCGTGGGTATGCAATATCCCGCCGCTCGCTGCGAACCGATCGATAGCAGTCCGGAGGTCTTTCGATACGTACAGTTTGGAAACCACAGGAACAGAACCAAAATCGCGTCTGAACGCACGGCAATCCACGCCAGCCCGCAACGCCATTGATGGGTTTCCAACGCTAAACAGCCCCGATTGCAGCCCTCTTGCAGCCAAAGTCGACGCAAGCCGTGTGACCGAATAACTTGGGCCCGCGGCTTCAGATTCAACGGACGCCACAATTTGAAGGATGCTCAAGCTCAATGCCTCATCACCTGGGCGTAGACTCACTTCACAGTTCCCGCTCCACATACCAGAATTACTTTTTTACCTTACCCAGTATGTTCACGCGTACCGATGCAAGCGCAGTAGTACTATTGACGATACGCTCATATGCGGAGCCAAACAACAAGAGCGGAAGAGACCGCCTCATGTAAGACGGCTCTGGCTCTATCATGCGGAGTTCAGTTTCGGAGAAGCCCGCAGCCAATGTTGCGTTTTCAAGAGATTTGCGCCGGTTCATTCTGTAAAAAGTGGGCCAAGGTTCATGCGCATCTACATTCAATCCGCGCGCCGCGTTGGCAACACGCAAGTGGACCCAGTGAGGGGTCACTGCCGAGATCAATGTCACATAGTGAAACAAATTCGGAGTGCGAAAGAAAAAAGAGGATCCGGGTTTCAGCACTCGGTGCACCTCTTTCAGAAACATCGCGGGGTTCTCCACATGCTCTAAAACAAAGTCAGAAAAAACCAGATCAAAGTAGTTATCTTCCTCGGGAATTTTGCCATTTACTATTATCCCTGCTCTGTCCAGCTCTTCGTTAAGCAAGACGGTTGGATCAATATCAACTCCCACGATTTCCTTGACCTCGCCTCTCAATACCCTTCGATTGTCCCGCGTCGACGGGCCTGCACCTATGTTTAATACCTTACAATTCGGAGTTAACTCCGAACGGATCCAGTTGTAGAACGCTGTGGTTCCATTCATCGATTGAGCTTTATATAGTCTCCTATACAATCGCTCAACCAGCGGTAGGCTTTCGGTGGACCTGTCGTAGCCCGGCATTTATGCTCCTTAAGTGGCTGAATTAAACGTTTTGTCTTCTCACCGGCTACCGCGACTTTGGTACCGTCCCAACAATGCGTGCAGGCACGCCAGCCACAATCGCACGATCGGGAACGTCCCTTGTAACAACAGCCCCCGCGCCAATAACTGAGTGGGCGCCTACCTTCTGGCAACCCGCTAGTACGATCACACGAGCCCCCACCCAAGCCCCCCTTCCTATGTGCTTGTTCATCGCAATAGGATCTGATCTCGGATCAAGCCCGTGATTGTGAGTGTACAAAACCACTCCTTCGGAAATGAAAACGCCGTCTTCGATTGACATTCCCCCCGTGTAATCAATTTTCACTCCGGCGTTTATTACTACACCGTCACCAACGACAAGCTGACTGCCCAACGCCTCGCTAGAGGCCCCCACTCCGCGTGAGATCGTGCACCGCGAGCCGAGAGTGACAAACCCCGGCCGATCAATGCGCGCGAAGCGTGCTATGGTCGTTCCTCTACCGCACTGACGGAGCACGCTTCTGTAGGTCATCGTCCAAACCGAATCAAGTATTCTTCTCCAAAGGTAAGCGATTGATCGGGGGATGATCAAAATATACGGAATATCACGCACAGCCTTTTCTCTTCATCTCACTGTCGAAAAACATAGACGAGGGAGTATAACAGCCTTGCCAAAATACTTCCTGCGAAACTGATCGCCACTGCCATACCGATGCTAGCTGATCCAAAGTCGAAGAAGAATTCCGGCGCAAGGAGCAGGACGAATACGATGATGCCTACTATGGGAGCGCTGGTATAAACCCTTGTTGCGCCGCGAGCGACGACCGATAATCCAACAAAACCGGATGCGTGAATGAGGATCATTGCAACGGCGGTCAAATATAGTCCCGTTCGCATCTCAACGCTGGCGTTCCCAAACACCAGGGTAAGCGCTCGATCACCTATTAATACAGAGACCATGAAGAAGGCCAAGCCTATGGCCAGCCCGACGGAAATACCTTTGAATATGTTTATAGTGTAGGCAGCTTTATTTCCGCTACGATGAACCCTTATTGCCTCAGGTAGAAATATGAAGCCGACAGCAGTCGCCAGCATTTGGAACGGGACGAACAACGTCTGGGCAGCACCCACAAAGCCCATTATCTGTGCTGAGCTCGTGAGAAAAATGCCGAACCGGAAGCAGTTCGTATGCAGGCTGTCCAACGCCGGAAACATCCCCACCCAAAGGTTATCCAGAACAAGACGGCGTATTCTCTTAAAGCTTGTTCGCTCAAGCACATGCCCTGCAGGGCCGAATTGCATCGACATGCAGACGTCCAACAGAACCGCAGTTGCAATCACACATGTCGACGAGAGAATGGCGGCTTCGAGGAAACTTCCTCCGAGATAAATAACCCCAAGAAAGGGCACCATACCGGCGATACCCCTGCCAGCAAACGAGATAGCGATGCGCGCCTGGCTATTTTCGCGTTGGTATATTCCTATTATAAGGTCGCTTACCTGGTCCCCAACCCGTCCCGCTATCAACGCGAGTGCAACCCACTTTTCAGATGAAGCCAGATCCGTCAAAAAGGAAATAACCAAGGCCGTCACCGTATAGGAAAAAAGCACACCAGCGACGCGCAATATTAGTGCGTCGTTCACAACCGAACTGTCGACGCTTTCGAACGACATAACGACTCTTAGATTCAGGCCGAACAGTAGGCACAGCGGTGCAAATATCGAAAGCCCCAGCGTGTATACCCCAATAGTCGAGGCCATGCTGTGGTGAGAAAGCACGAGAATGCAAATGGCTTGGGAAGCAGCCCAAACTGCCTGGCCCATTAGATTGATGATTGTCTTTTTCAATGACTCGTTCCGTTCGGCGACGGCAGCGAGGCTGGGCGCCACGGTGGCGACCGCCACGGCTAGATAAAGGGCAACACTCGCTTGGCGCCTTTGTACAGGAGCAGTACAAGAATCACCCCAACGACCGAAGAGATCAGGTTCACGATACGAAGATTTGACATCTCGAAATTGAGGAACAAATTGCACACAACCACGATCCCGATTATCGAGTCCGGGTTCTTCATGGAATAGGCATAGCCCTTAGCCAGCAGATAGCCGACGAACCAGCCTGAGATCAGCACGCCTGCCAGCCCGGCGTTCATGTATCCGGTTCCGAGCGTCTCCCCCGGCCACGAATTATGAATAATCTCAGTGGCCGGCGTACCCGGCTCTAAAAGATATCCCAAGGTGGCTGCTCTTATGTATAGGCCGTCGTCAACAGGTGGCTTATATTCATATAGAGAGCTCGGCAAAAAAGCAGTTGTAAGATCAATAAAAGTTCTTCCAAGATAGAAATTATCCCATTTAAAAAAATTTGTAGCAAATAAGTAAGTGTCAATGTAACTTAGTGAAATAATTAGAGAACTATAGGAATCTAGCGTCATCGATACTAAGTTTTGAAAGCTTTCTGTCAGGCCATCCAGAGAATTCGCGTCTCTATAAATAAGTACCGAAAAATAATACAAGATAACTGAAGCGTATAACACGAAAAGGGCAATAATATTCTTCATGCTGAATCGCATAAATTTTGGATTAGATAGAGACGCAACCATTATTATCGTTAGCAGCAGCTGGAGGGTATCCTTTCTTCCTCCAAAAACGCTTGATGTTGCAGCTCCCGTTATGAACGCGAAAAAAAGGAAGAGACCGCTGATCACGTCCCCTTTGGTGGCAACTCTCCGAGTGGCAGCGAGGTTAGCCAGCAAATAAGAACTTGAGATTATGAAGTTCAGGGGACCCAAACCAGATTGCAACTCAACGCGCCGGGAGACGTTGCTCATAAGGAACTCGAGCCCGCCCGAAGCCTTGATCTTGGCATAGAAAGCTAAGGTGCCGACGGCAAGAAAGAAAATGATCGAACCGATGCTCTCGAATTCGGTAAGATGCACCCTCGGACGCCGAAGCCTTTCCAGCGAATTGAAGCTCCCCACCGTTGAATAGTAAGCGGTGTAGATTGTCAAATTCATCAGCGCGTAGCAAAATATAGTCCAAGTTAAGCTTGCTTGAAAATCTGACGCAACCACAGAAAATACGCTTGGCTGAATGTATTCCGGGTATTTTGAAACGATTATCATGGCAGGCACCATAATTAGGACCTGAACACATGCATATAGCTTAATTGGCTGGAATATCTGCTTGCTGCGCTCAACGACGAAAGGAACGGCGTTGCACAGGGTAAATATTAGAACCGAAATATAAGTCGCAATCATCTAACCGAGATACTCGCAAGATACACGGATGGCGCTAGTTTCAATTCGTCAATTTCCTTTCCTTGGCGTTACCAGCTGCTTCAGCTTGCGCGCAGGCTTGGCGACAAGTGCATAGTCAACCGGACCCGATCCGAGCCAGCGACGGCGTGCCCGGAGCGCTTCCAAGTTGTGGCCGATGTGCGAGGCCAGACTTCGCGTGCTGGCTCCGCCAACCATCATGTCCACCAACACGTGGTCGGTCACTGCGGTCTGGAATCCGTGAAGCTCAACAGCTCTCAACATCCAGTCATAATCCGATGCCACTTTGAGGCTGAGATCGAATGCGCCGACCACGTCCGCCACCTTCCTCGTGACATAGAACGTTGGGTGGGCCGGCATCCATCCGGTGCGAAAACCTTTTGGGGGGCGTGCCGCGGCCCGCCAACGACGCACGATCCGCTTGCTCAGATGGTCTTCGACAAAATCGAGGTCGCCATGCACGATGTCAGCATGTTGGAGCCCTGCGGAGATCCGTCCCAGTGCCGTACGATCGTGAAAGCAATCGTCTGAATTCAGCACACCCAACGCGTCTCCGGTATAGAGGCGCAGGCCCTTGTTCAGCGCGTCATACATTCCGCTATCTGGCTCGCTGATCACCCGGATCTGCTCCTGTGGGTAAGACCGGACAACTGCCAGCGTGTCGTCCGACGAATTACCGTCGATTACCACCAGTTCCTTGTCGTCATGACCCTGGGCCAGAAAGCTGTCGATCGTATACCTGATCGTCGCCGCAGAATTCCAACAAACGGTCAAGACAGAGATTTTCATGCCGGCCCTGGCCTAATGCTGCTCACTGTGCCGCAACACGAATGCGATCCTCGTCCAGGCGCCGGTGCTCCGATTCCCGTCTTACCGTTTCGAGGTCGGCCTGGACCATTTCCT
This sequence comes from Mesorhizobium sp. M0437, assembly GCF_040321335.1. Lineage (NCBI taxonomy): Bacteria > Pseudomonadati > Pseudomonadota > Alphaproteobacteria > Hyphomicrobiales > Phyllobacteriaceae > Mesorhizobium > Mesorhizobium sp. M0437. The sequence continues at coordinate 17,022 of NZ_JAMYRK010000079.1, read as the reverse complement.
GGACCATAGTGGCGAGCGACGTGGTCGCCTTCCACCCGAGAACGCGCTCCGCTTTCGAGGCGTCGCCGATTAGAAGTTCAACTTCGGTCGGTCTGAAATAGCGCGGATCCACCTCGACCAGAACGGCGCCTGATTTTGCATCAACGCCTTTTTCGTCGATGCCGGAACCAACCCATCGAATCTCCGTCCCGACTTCGTTAAACGCGAGCTCAACAAAGCGGCGAACCGAATTCTTCACCCCAGTTGCAAGAACGTAGTCGTCGGGCATTTCATGCTGAAGAATTCGCCACATGCCTTCGACGTAGTCGCGGGCATGGCCCCAATCCCGTTCAGCCGACAGATTGCCGAGGAAGAGCTTGTCCTGAAGGCCGAGGCTTATCGCGGCAGCCGCGCGTGTGATCTTGCGCGTGACGAACGTCTCGCCGCGCATCGGGCTCTCGTGGTTGAACAGGATGCCGTTGGAAGCGTGGATGCCGTAAGCTTCACGGTAATTCACGGTGATCCAGTACGCATAGATCTTTGCGGCCGCATAAGGTGACCGAGGATAGAAAGGCGTCGTCTCGCGTTGCGGAATCTCCTGCACCTTCCCGTACAGTTCGGAGGTAGAGGCCTGATAGAAACGCGACTTTGCTGTCAAGCCAAGCAGTCGGATGGCTTCGAGGAGACGCAATGTGCCGATCGCGTCGGCATTCGCCGTATATTCAGCGGTTTCGAAGCTCACCTGGACATGGGATTGTGCAGCGAGATTATAAATCTCGTCGGGCTGCACCTCCTGGATGATGCGAATGAGGTTGGTGGCATCCGTCATGTCGCCATAGTGCAACGACAGCCTTACGTTCTTTTCATGCGGATCCTGGTAGAGACTGTCGATACGCCCCGTATTGAATGACGACGACCGCCGCTTGATGCCATGGACATTGTAGCCCTTTGCCAACAGAAGCTCTGCGAGGTAGGCGCCATCCTGGCCCGTGATGCCGGTAATAAGTGCGGTTTTCCTAGTCATTGTACTTCTCCGGGGTCGACAAGGCGATATTCTCAACACTGATCAGCATATCGGCGAGTTGTCTTCGCGGCCGCTCAACGCGCCCCAAATCCTGTCAGCATGGTTCGGACGGTACGAAACACAATCAGCACGTCGAGCCAAGGGGAGAAATTCTTGATGTAGTAGAAGTCGTAGTGAAGTTTTTCCAGAACATCGTCCACGGCCGCAACGTGGCCTTGATTGACCTGTGCCCATCCGGTAATGCCAGGCCGCACGATGTGCCGGTAGCGATAGAACGGCAGCTCCGCCTCGTACCATTTCGACAGTACAAGTGCTTCCGGCCGCGGTCCTATCCAGCTCATTTCGCCGCGCAGGATGTTAAAGGCCTGCGGCAACTCGTCGATCCGGGATTTTCTCAAGAACTGCCCCAAACGGGTAATGCGCGTGTCGCCGGCCTTCGTGATGGCCGCTTCCTTCTCGTCGACAGCGGCGTCGCTGAGCTTCATCGTTCGAAACTTGTAGACCTCGTAGGGACGCCCTCCGTAGCCCATTCGCTTCTGTCTGAATAGTGCGGGTCCAGGCGAATCGATCTTTACGGCAATCGCGACAAACAACAGCAATGGCGAGAAAACAACAAGCACAAACAACGCGGAAGCCCAGTCTACCGATTGTTTCATTTTCAGGTAAGCCTGATTTGGATTCAAAGAGCCCAAAGTGTTTTCAGAAAGGTGCTCGATCTCCACTCTGCCTGTGAGCGATTCGCTGATTTGCTTGACGTGATAGACTGGTGTTCCCGACAGTGCGCGATCCGCTATATACCGCTCCCATTCATCTGAAAGATCGGCCCTAAGATCGGCGACGACGCCGCTCGCGTATTCGACAACCGTATCGGGAGAATGGATCCTATGCCAGCTCACACCCGGTATTGTCTCCAGCCTGTCGACGTCTCCGCCAGGAATTATCGCCAAGCGATATGCGTCGAGCCGTCGCGTGGCCAGGCTCAGGCCAAAGTACCACAATGTCGATTGGGTGAAGCTCGCGGCGGCCTGGAATCGGCTGTAGTCAAATCTGAAGAAGAAGATAGTGACGAACACAAGGCCATAGGTTAGGGCGAAAGTTGGCAAGATGTAGCCAGCCGCCGCGACACCCGGGAAATTGCCGATGCGCTTGTAGAGAAAGTAGCCTGTCGTATGAGCGATGAATGCCGCGACGATCGTAACCTGCAAGTTTGAGTACAGGATAACCTGTTGATCAAACGACATGCGGATCAGCGCAGGCAGCAGGATAGCGAATGTCAGTCCGCCAAGCAGCTGAAAGCGCATCCGGAGCAGCAGATGCCTTCGATTGGGCAATTGGACAGTGGTGGTGCTCAAATTGAATCCCGCAACTCGGGCCCTATGGAATCTGGACGTTCACCTGACAAGTTGCCGCTCTCGGCCAACGCTGGAATAGGCTATGCCTTCCTTCAAGACGTCCTCGCCGCGATAAACATTTCGGAGGTCGACCATTACTGGCGTTGCCATGAGTGCACGCAGCCGCTTCAGATCCAGCGACCGAAACGCGTTCCACTCGGTGACGATGACGATCGCGTGCGATCCATCGGCTACTGCGTAGGCGCTCTCTCCGAACTCAATGCCCTCGATCATCTTCCGCGCCTGCTCCATGCCGACCGGATCATAGGCCCTGATCGAAGCGCCTGCGTCCTGGAGTGCCTGAATAATGGCCAATGAGGGGGCATCGCGCATGTCGTCGGTGTTTGGCTTGAAGGTAAGACCCAGGATACCGATGGTCTTGCCGCGCACAGAGCCGTCGCAGGCCTCAATCACCTTGCGCGCCATCGCCCGTTTGCGCTGGTCGTTTATCGAGACTGTCGTTTCTATAAGCCGCACGGGGCTTGCCGCGTCCTGCGCTGTCTTGACCAGCGCCAGCGTATCTTTCGGGAAACAGGAACCGCCGTAGCCCGGCCCGGCGTGAAGAAACTTTGCGCCGATGCGATTATCCATGCCGATGCCGCGAGCGACATCCTGCACATCGGCTCCCAGCCGCTCGCAAAGATCGGCAATTTCGTTGATGAAGGTGATCTTCATCGCCAGGAAGGCATTGCCGGCATATTTCGTAAGTTCCGCCGTACGTCGGCTCGTATAGAATATCGGTGCGGCATTCAGCGAGAGCGGCCGGTAGACCTCGCCCATGACCGTTTTGGCCCTTTCGGCATCGGTCCCTACAATTATGCGGTCGGGCCGCTTGAAGTCCTCGATCGCCGATCCTTCGCGAAGAAATTCCGGATTGGAGACCACCGCAAAATCGGCGGCCGGATTTTGCTCGCGAATGATCCGTTCCACCTCATCGCCGGTACCGACGGGGACGGTCGATTTCGTCACCACGACCGTGAACCCTGTGAGCGCGCGGCCAACTTCAGCGGCCGCATCGTAGACGAAGGACAGATCGGCGTGCCCATCGCCACGCCGCGACGGCGTGCCCACGGCGATGAAGACGACATCCGATTGAGAAACCGCATCCGCCAGATTGTCGTCGAAACGCAAGCGGCCTTGCGCGGTGTTGGTGGTGACGAGGTCGTCGAGCCCCGGCTCGTAGATCGGTATCTTGCCGAGCTTGAGCATGGCAAGCTTCTCTGCATCACGATCGACGCAGCAGACCTGATGGCCAAAGTCGGCAAAACAGGCGCCCGAGACAAGCCCAACATAGCCGGCACCAATCATTGTTATTCGCATACCGCGTACTCTCAATCAGCGCCGATGAGATGATCTCACCAGACAGCGCCTATTCTCCACCGAACGACGGCTACCGCACTCCCGGGTGAAACCCGCGAGCGCATCCTACAACAATTTACATCACGACGCCGCCTTGATGTTCCCGGCTACGCGATTGCTACGAGGTCCCTGGCATCCAAGTCGACAGGGATTTCGCCATTCATGATGGCCACCAGAACTCGGGCTCGCCCAGCTGGATCGAGCCGATCAAGGCGACCGATCGTTTCCGCGAGAGGGCCCGAAAGGATTCGGACCGAGGCACCGGCTGCGAGGCCTCCACTGAAATCAAGCAGCCCGTCCTCACCGGTCGATGCAATGAAACGCTCTACCAGACCCGAGGGGACCGGCAAAGGCCGGTCGCCTTGTGTGACGAGGGAGCGCACACCGAATGTTCCATTGACCGAGCGCCAACGTTGCAGTCCGAGGTCAAGGGCGATGAACATGTAACCCGGGAAATAGGCCGCCGACCGGGTTTCGAGACGCCGGGCATGACGCACGGTTTTCTCGCAGCGAGGCACAAAGGGCTCGAATCCCTGGATCCGGAGATGCCGCTCTGCGACATGCTCCTTCCCGGGAAAGACGCTGGCCGCGTACCAGCGGGTTGCCGGCGCAGCGGCCGGCTCTGGCGACAGGGTCGCGTTGGTCGTTGTTTTTTCCGCGCTACTCACGTGTCTTCCTTCTTCCTTCGGCGCATGATCTCAGGTCAACGGGTTACGACAGTGTGTGGATACCAGCAAGCAACCAAGCCACTAGAGTCAAGGCGGTTGCGTTAAGAATTTCCTACACATTGCCCAGAAATTTAGCTCTGCCTAAATAAGCATCGAGCCGCTTTCTTTTTCAGCTTGCTGAGATGCTATGTCGAGCAATTTATTTCCATGCGTAGGTACTTGGTTACGCTGGTCGTGACGAATCGCCCGTTGGTTCTGGTACTTAGTCCGTCGACTTGAAGCTAATGTGACGGATGGCGTCGCGCTAGAAGCCTGCCGCCAGCGAGAAAGATCCTGCACGGCCACACCAACTACGGCGAAAAATCAATGTCGCGCAGAACAGGTTATCACCGCTCGACCGGCTTCACGAACGCTTCAACAGCGACCAGACAGCCGGCACCAGGCTCGCGGCCAGCGCAACCTTGATCAGATCACCGACGATAAAGGGCAACACCCCGAACTGCCAGGATTTTTCCGGGCCGATCAACAGCGCCAGCCAGGCAAAGCCCATTGCCATCATGACGATCTCGGCCACCAGCATGGCATTGAAGAGCTTGATAGGATGGCGATCCCAGCCACGGTCGGCAGCCCAGCCGACGATCGCCGCCATGACGACGAAGCCGGCTAGATAACCGCCGGTCGAACCGAGCATGTAAGCGATACCGATGCCCTTTTCGGGCGTGCTCTGGAAGACTGGAAGGCCCAACGCACCCTCGGCCATGTAGAGAAGCAGCGTGGCGACGCCGAGGCGCATGCCGAAGGCGGCAGCGATCAGCAAGACGGCGAGCGTCTGCATCGAGATATCGACCGGTCCGAGCATGACCTTGGTCTTGGCAGACAAGATCAGCAGCAGCGTTCCGGCGGTCGCCAACAAAAGCTGTCCTGCCAGCCGGGCCGCGCCCTTTTCAGGCAGAGCGAGAGAAATAAGCGGACGCATCGTCGTTGCAATTGCCATGGTCTTCCCCGTTCCGGATTGCCGCCGAACGCGGCCTTGCGTTTTCCTATATTGGCTTCCGTGCTATGCGGCAATCGGTTTTGCCCTCACCCCAAAAAAGGTCGCGACGTTCGCATGGCGCTGAAATTCGACACACGCTTCGAACCGTCCTATGGCAAGGGCGTGATCGTTGCGCCTGGTATTCAACGCGTCACGGCCCCGAACCCAAGCCCGTTCACCTTTCACGGAACCAACAGCTATATCGTCGGGCGCGAGACGCTGGCGGTGATCGATCCGGGTCCTGATGACGAGGCACATCTTCAAACGCTGCTCGAAGCGATCGGGACCAGGCCGGTCAGCCATATCTTCGTCAGCCACACGCATCGCGACCATTCGCCGCTGGCGGCGCGGCTGAAGCAGCACACCGGTGCGGCGGTTCTGGCGCAGGGCCGGCATCGCCCGGCGCGGCCGTTGCGCACCGGCGAGGTCAATCCGCTCGATGCCAGCGCCGACACCGACTTCGTTCCTGACATCGCGCTGCCGGATGATATGATGATCGACGGTGACGGCTGGGCGATCCGGACGGTGCTGACGCCCGGCCATACCGCCAATCACGCGGCCTTCGCGCTGGAGGGAACCGGCATCCTTTTCTCGGCCGATCACGTCATGGCGTGGGCAACCACGATCGTCGCACCGCCGGATGGCGCGATGGCCGAGTACATGACATCGCTCGATCGGCTGATCGAACGTGACGACCGGCTGCTGCTGCCCGGTCATGGTGGGCCGGTGACCGAGCCGCGCAGCTTCATGCGCGGATTGAAAACGCATCGCAAAATGCGCGAACGCGCAATTCTGGAGCGGATCAACAGCGGCAACCGGGCAATCAAGGACATGGTGGAGGCGATCTATCGAGACACCGACCCGCGCCTCCATGGCGCGGCCGGCCTGTCGGTGCTTGCCCATCTGGAAGATCTGGTGGCGCGCGGCCTGGTCCACACCGACGGCGAGCCGGCTATCGACGGCATCTATTCGCGGGCAACCTAGCACACTTCGGATATCATTCCGCCGGCGCCACGCCCACCTGGCCGGCGACTTCCTGGTCGAGTTCGGAAAGGAAATCGGTGATGCGCGCTGCATTGTCGCCAAGGTCGTAGCGGCCGTAACGCGAGGCCGAGCGCATATCGACGATGACCGCATCGCCGTCGTCGGTCACGCGGATGGCAACATCGGCGGGAAGACCAAGCAGCAAGCCCTTGGCCAGCGCATCGACCGTCACGTCGCTTTGCCCTGCTGCGTCTGGAAACGGCGCCGTGAGCTGCCAGCCGCGCCGATCGAGCACCGTTTTGACCGCCTCCAGAACGCGATCGAAAGGCAAGGTGTAGCTGCGTCCGGTAACAAGCGGATAAGCTTCGATTTGCAGGCGCTGCTCGCCGGGTGTCGGCGGCAAAAGCTCGTTCATATCCTTCGTCCGGGTGGAAATATCGAGCACCGGTGGGTCGTCCAGATCCGTCGAGATGTCGCGTAGCGGCGGATAGGTGGCCACCCAATAGGCCGCGACGCCGTAAGGGATGAGCACCAGAACCGCCAGCAAGGCGCCGACGGTCAGGTCACAGCCGCCGCGATCACCGAAATTCCACAATCGCGCGAAGGCAAACCCGGCGAACAGAAGCGCAAACGCGGCCAGCAAGGCGACAATGGCGAGCACCCACAGGAATGCCGACGTCTCGACGAGATCATATCGGTGGCCGATGAGTACCGTCAGCAGCAGGACTGCCGAAAACGCGCCGGTGCGCCGCGACCAGCTGGCAGCCCTCGACGTCTGTCGCTCGGGAATTCCCGTCATTGTTTTCCGCGCTGCCCCAACCCGAACACAGGCATAGTGCCTTTCAGCGGCGGCTTGAAGGCGCAAAGACGCCGCATCTCCGGTCAATCCGTCGGCAGGTGATAATTCCGGAACTGCTGGCGCAAGGTAATCTTCTGGATCTTGCCGGCAGCGGTGTGTGGGATTTCGCCGACAAAAGCGACGTCGTCCGGCATCCACCACTTCGCCACCTTGCCGTCCATGAAAGCGAGAATATCCGTCTTGGTCGGCTCCCTGCCCGGCTTGCGTACGATCACGAGCAAAGGCCGCTCGCCCCATTTGGAATGCGGAATGCCGATGGCGGCGGCCTCCGCCACGTCGGGATGGCCGACAGCGAGGTTCTCGAGCTCGATGGTCGAGATCCATTCGCCGCCCGACTTGATCACGTCCTTGGCGCGATCGGTGATCTGCATGTAGCCGCCGGGGTCGATATGCGCGATATCACCGGTATCGAACCAGCCGTCTTCATCAAACTGTTCGGATCCGATGCCGCCATAATAGGCGCGCGCGACGGCCGGCCCGCGGACTTTGAGTCGGCCGAAGGTCTTGCCGTCCCATGGCAGCTCGTTATCGTCGTCATCCGTTATCTTCATTTCGATGCCGAACGGCGTAAAGCCCTGCTTCTGCTGGACGGCGAGGCGAGCCTCGCCCTTCAGCCCGGCGTAATCCGGCTTCAAGGTGCACAGCGTGCCGAGCGGCGACATCTCGGTCATGCCCCAGGCGTGGACGACCTGGACGTCGTAATTGTCCTGGAACTTCGTCGTGATCGCGCGTGGACAGGACGCGCCTCCGATGACGACCTTCTGCAGATAGGGCAGTTTCTTGCCGGTTTCTTCCAGGTGCTGGAGCAGCATCATCCACACCGTCGGCACGGCGGCGCTGAAGGTCACCTTCTCGGTGTCGAGCAGCTCGTAGATCGAAGCGCCATCCATCTTGCAGCCGGGCATGACCAGCTTGGCGCCGATCATCGGCGCGCTCTGGGCAAGGCCCCAGGCGTTGGCGTGAAACATCGGCACGACCGGCAATACGGTATCGCGCGACGACAGGCCCATGGCGTCGGGCATCGCTTCGATCATGGCGTGCAGCACGTTCGAACGATGGCTGTAGAGGACGCCTTTCGGATCGCCCGTGGTGCCCGAGGTGTAGCACATACCGGCGGCGGTGTTTTCGTCGAAAGTCTTCCAAGCGAAGTTGCCGTCGGCTTCAGCAAGCCATTCTTCGTACGCAACCACATTGGGCAGCGCAGTCTCCGGCATATGCGCGTTGTCGGTCAGCACGATAACCTGCTTCAGCGACTTGACCGCGCCGGCGATCTTTTCGAGCAGCGGCAGGAAGGTCAGGTCGACGAAGATCGCCTTGTCCCCGGCATTGTTCATGATCCAGGTGATCTGCTCGGGAAAGAGCCGCGGGTTGAGCGTGTGATAGATGGCGCCGACACCCATGATGCCGTACCAGGCCTCGATGTGGCGCGCGGTGTTCCAGGCCAGGGTCGCGATGCGGTCGCCAAGCCCGAAACCGTCACGCTCGAGCCGCTCGGCGACCTTCAGGGCACGATCATGGATTTCGGCATATGTGCTGCGCACGATCGGCCCCTCGATCGAACGCGACACGATCTCGCGGCTACCGTGCTGCCTCTCGGCATTGTCGATCAGCTTGTGACAAAGCAGCGGCCATTCCTGCATCAGCCCGAGCATTTTGTTCCTCCCGTTATTTTTTGCGCCATTGTGGGACGAACCGGCCGATTGTCCAGCCAGGATCGGGCTGGAGCGGGGCATGGAGCCAATTGAGGCCGAATTCGCCACAATCCGGCCATGCTCGGCGTTAACGTTGATTAACGGCGGGGCGCGATTGGCGAATGAAAGAGGTTCGCATGGACGCGCAGCTCGACGACAAAGCCTTGGAAAATACGCTTGCCGAAAGCCTGGCCGATCTGGTGGCCGCCGATGTCGCGCAGGCCGATCTGGTGCCTGACGCCAAAACCGTTTCCGAAGATGAATTCGTCGAGGTCGTCGGCGGCGCCCTCGAAGCTGTCGGCGGCACGCTCTTGTTCAAGATGTGCGTCGAGAACGAGGGCGAAGCCCAGCACGTCGCCGCCGCATCGGTCGGCGATGGCGGCAATCGCCAGTTCCTGCTGCTCACCTTGCCGACCAACGGTGGTGCTTTGAAGGTCGAGACCACCTCGAAAAGCACCAATCCGGTGGCCGGGATTGCCGCCGCCTATGCCGGGCTGATGGACGCTTTCCAGGCCGCCGCCTGATTTTAGGCGCGATACCGGAGGAAAGCGCAAGACTGCCAGCCGGGGGCGATGCCCGCCGGTGGCTTGCAGGTCTTGCGCAACGCGCTTGCCAGACACATCTTGGGGTAGAGGCAAGGAGATCCGATATGGACCAGATCGCAAATCCGTCACCCGGCTTTCAGCGCAATCCGGACAAGGTGATCACCGTCGAGCCTTACAAGGGCACCGTGACGGTGCGCGCCGGCGATGTCGTTATCGCCTCGTCCAGCAAGGTCAAGGTGCTGACCGAACCTCCCTATCCGCCCGTTTTCTACATTCCGTTCGGCGACATCGACTTCAAACAGCTTGGCAAGACCGAACACTCGACCCATTGCCCCTATAAGGGCGATGCCAGCTATTGGAGCGTGCTGCCCGCCGGCGATGCAGGCAAGGATGCGATGTGGGCCTATGAGCGGCCGTTCGACGAGATGGCAGACATTCGCGATCACGGCGCGTTCTATCCGAACAAGGTGACCATCGAGGCCACGCCCGACTGATCAGTCGGTGGTGCCTTCATCGCCGATGCCGTCGGCGTCGTCGAGACGCACGAAGGTGAGGCCCTTGGCCTTCAGCGCCAGAAGTCCCTGCACCACGCCTTCGCCAGCCGCATGGGTCGGCTGGTTGATGTGAGCGATGATGACGTCGCCGTCCTTCGCCGCGGCAATGCGCCGGGCGGTCTCTTTTGCGCCGAGCAATGAGCCGCCATCGCCGTTGATCGAGAATCCGGCGATCTTGAAACCAAGCTTGCGGATCATCGCGATTGCCGATGGGCTGTATTCGGCGGTTGCGCCGCGAAACCATTTCGGCGCCGGTTCGCCGGTCACGGCAAGAGCGGCAGCACCCGATTCGACTTCGGCCAGCACGGCCTCCGGGCTGCCGGCACTGCGAATGCCGTAGATCTTTTGCGGCGTGTCGACGGCCGGGACGTGGCGGCCGCCATGGTTTTCCAATTCAAACAGTTCGGGATGCGCCCGCATGATCTCGACGGCGGCGGCGTTGTGCTTCAGCCAGATGCCGGTGACGAAAATGGTGGCAGGAATCTTGTTTTCCACCAGCGCCGAGAGAATCCGTGTGTCGGTCCTTCCGCCGCACGCATCGAGCGTCAGCGCGACGCGGCCGCCGCCCGCCTCGGCCTTGATGTGCAGCGTCGGTGCGACGAGCAACTGGGCGTTGCCAGGAGAGACAGCCCACAGCGATATCGCAACGGCGCAAAAATACTTTTGGAACAGGCGCATCGATTTATTTCCAGGTCGGCCGGATCAAAGTTGAAGCGGCGACCCCAAGACCGGCATCAAGGCGGAAATCGGGACGGTGCCCCTGCAAAAGCGTCGGCAGCGGCAATTTGACCGCCGGCCTGACCTTTGGCAAGCGCGAGGTCACAACGCGTGCTCCACGTCCTTAACCTTACGTGAAAGGATCGCGAGCACCGCGTCGACCACCGCTTTGACCTCAAGTCGCCAGACGCAGCAAGCCTTGCTCGGATCGGGTCGGCGGCACAGGTCCCTGGCTATGCACTCGCAAGGCATGGAGGGCCGCGGCGTAACACTGGCCACGCCGACAGGCCCCCAGACGGCCGGGTCGGTCAGGCCGAACAGGCCGACAACCGGCGTTCCCGCGGCCGCCGCCATCTGCATCGGGCCACTCTCGTTTCCCAGAAACAGGCGTGCCTGGCCGAGGACCGCCAGCAGCGTTGCCAGTGACAGCGCCCCGACCACGTCGACGACCGGCGAAGCGGCCTTGGCGACGATGCGCTCGGCCGATGCCCGTTCATCGGGGCCGCCGACAAGCAGGAAGTCCAACCCGGTCTGCCGCGAGATCTCGTCGATCGCCAGCGCAAAACGTTCCGGCTGCCATTGCCGCCCCCGGAAGCTCGCTCCTGCATGAACGGCTATGAAGGCGTTACGCCGGAGATGATGCCGGTCGAGAAGCGCCAATGCCCTGGCGGTCTCCAGCGGCAGCGGCTCAATCGTTGGGACCGGCGCACGCAACTCCACGCCAAGCGCCTCAAGCGGCGAAAGATAGCGGTAGAGATAATGCTGGCCACCAAAGCCAAACGGCTTGGCCAGGACGTTGGCGGGCTGGCGTTCCAGCCAGCGCAACGGTTTTTCGGGAGGATCATATCCGACGCGGGTCTTGGCGTTGACGAGCCTGACAATGATGCGTGAGGTTTTGGAATCGGCCAGGTCGATGGTCAGGTCAAACCGGAACCGGCGCAGAGCGCGCACCATCGCGTAAAGCTCGCGACCACGCTGCACAGGGGTGCCACGCATCCGTACGCGTCGGAACGCCACCACGTCCGAGGCGATGCCATGAGCCAACAGGAAACTGGCAAAGTTCGCCTCGCAAAGGAACACGATCCTGGCCTTTGGATATTGGAGGCGCAGGTTTCTGGCGAGCGCGGAAGCGAGGACAAGATCGCCGATGAATTTCGTCTGGAGGATGAGAATCGAGCGGACGTGCGTGGGCGGGTTCTGCAACATCTGTTTCTGGCACCGGGGCGGGTTCGGGGGCCGGAAACTGGGCAGAAACGATGTCGGGATTTGGAGCCGACAGACGCACGTTCGCGTGAATTCGGTTACAAATCGGTAAGGTCAAGTGCCGGTGGACTCCAACTCCTATCCGCGGCCGTTCTTTGCAGCCTGCACCGCCGCCTGCGCGGCAGCCAACCTGGCGATCGGCACCCGGTAAGGCGAGCACGAGACGTAGTCGAGGCCGACCTTTTCGCAGAAATGGATCGAGGTCGGGTCGCCGCCATGCTCGCCGCAAATACCGAGCTTGATGTCGGGCCGCGTCGCCCTGCCCTTTTCGGCCGCCATCCGCACCAGCTCGCCGACACCCTCTATGTCGAGCGACACGAACGGATCCTGCTCGATGATGCCTTTTTGCCGGTAGGTCTCGAGGAACGAGGCGGCATCGTCGCGCGAGATGCCGAAGGTGGTCTGGGTCAGATCGTTGGTGCCGAAAGAGAAGAATTCGGCCGCCTCGGCAATGACATGAGCGCGGATCGCGGCGCGCGGCAGTTCGATCATCGTGCCGGTAAGATAACCGATCCTGACACCGGTCTCCTCCATCACGCTTTTGGCGACGGCGTCGATGCGCGCCTTGACGAAGTCGAGCTCCTTCACCAGCCCGACCAGCGGCACCATGATTTCGGGGACCACCAGCGCGCCGGCCTTCCTGCCGGCCTCCACGGCCGCCTCGAAAATGGCTCGTGCCTGCATCTCGGCGATTTCGGGATATGAGACGGCAAGCCGGCAACCGCGATGGCCGAGCATCGGATTGAACTCGTGCAGCGCCTCGGTGCGCCGCCGGAGCTTGTCCGGCGACACATTCATGGCGGCGGCGACCTCGGCCACCTCCTCCTCGGTCTTGGGCAGGAATTCGTGCAGCGGCGGATCGAGCAGGCGGATCGTGACCGGCAGCCCGGCCATGATCTCGAACAGTTCGAGGAAATCCGAGCGCTGCATCGGCAACAGCTTGGCCAGCGCCGTTCGACGGTCCTTTTCCGTATCGGCCAGGATCATCTCGCGCATGGCAATGATGCGATCGCCGTCGAAGAACATGTGTTCGGTGCGGCAAAGACCGATGCCTTCGGCGCCGAAGGACCGCGCCATGCGCGCATCCAGCGGCGTCTCGGCATTGGTGCGCACCTTCATGCGGCGCGCGCCGTCGGCCCATTCCATGATGGCGGCGAAATCGCCCGAGAGTTCGGGCTGCAGCATCGGTACCGCGCCTTTCAGCACCTGGCCGTTGCCGCCGTCGATGGTGATGATATCGCCCTTGCGGAACGTCGATCCCATCGCCATCAGCGTGCCGGCCTTGTAGTCGACGCGCAGCGAGCCGGCGCCCGAAACGCAAGGCTTGCCCATGCCGCGCGCCACAACAGCGGCGTGGCTGGTCATGCCGCCGCGCGTCGTCAGGATGCCTTCCGCCGCATGCATGCCGTGGATGTCTTCGGGGCTGGTCTCGATGCGCACCAGGATCGCCTTGCGGCCTTGCGCCTTAGCCTCCTCGGCGTCGTTCGAGGAAAACACGACCTCGCCGGTGGCGGCACCCGGCGCGGCCGGCAGGCCGACGCCGATGATGTCGCGCGCCGCTTTTGGATCGATCGTCGGATGCAGCAACTGGTCGAGCGAGGCCGGATCGATGCGAGCGACGGCCTCCTCCTTCGAAATCAATCCGTCCCTGGCCATGTCGACGGCAATCTTCAGCGCCGCCTTGGCGGTGCGCTTGCCTGACCTGGTCTGCAGCATCCATAATTTGCCGCGCTCAATGGTGAATTCGAGATCCTGCATGTCGCGGTAATGCTTTTCCAGGCGGTCGGAGATGCTGACGAAAGCCTGGAAGGCGTCAGGCATCAGCTTCTGCAGCGACGGCTTGTCGGAGCCGGCGGCAATGCGCGCCGCCTCGGTGATGTTCTGCGGCGTACGGATGCCGGCAACGACATCCTCGCCCTGGGCGTTGACCAGGAACTCGCCATAAAGCTGCTTTTCGCCGGTCGACGGGTTGCGGGTGAAGGCGACGCCGGTGGCCGAGGTGTCGCCCATATTGCCGAAGACCATCGCCTGGACGTTGACCGCCGTGCCCCAGCTTTCGGGAATGTCGTGCAGGCGCCGGTAGGTGATGGCGCGGTTGTTCATCCAGCTGGAAAACACCGCGCCGATGGCGCCCCAGAGCTGCTCGTTCGGATCCTGCGGAAACGGCTTGCCGAGCTCCTCCTCGACCTTGGCCTTGTAGAGCGCGATCACGCCTTGCCATTCGATGGCTGTCAGCTCGGTGTCGAGATCATGGCCAAGGCCGCCCTTCTGGTCTTCGAGGATTTCCTCAAACACCTCATGATCGAGGCCCATGACGACATCGGAATACATCTGGATGAAACGCCGATAGCTGTCATAGGCAAAGCGCGGATCGCCTGAATCGGCGGCAAGTGCCTCGACCGTCTCATCGTTGAGGCCGAGATTGAGCACGGTGTCCATCATGCCGGGCATGGAGGCGCGGGCACCGGAGCGAACCGACACCAAAAGCAGTTTCGACGGATCGCCGAAACGGCGCCCGGTCAGCCGGCCGATATGGTCGAGGGCGATCACAACGTCCGCTTCCAGCGAGGCCGGATAGGCGTGGCCGTTGGCGTAGTAGGCGTTGCAGACCTCGGTAGTAATGGTGAAGCCCGGCGGCACCGGCAGGCCCAGGCTGCACATTTCGGCAAGATTGGCGCCCTTGCCGCCGAGCAGATTGCGGTCGCCGGCACGGCCTTCCGCCGCTCCATCGCCAAAGGTGTAGACCCATTTGGTCATGCTTGCTCCCCGGTTGCAGGAGATTGGAAATACTGACAAATCGAGCGATATGATGCTGCAGTGCGAAAGGCAAGCCGTCGGCAATGCCCGCCGGCCTCTACAATCGATTAAGAGAAACCGGCGTCGAAAAGACCTGCTTTTGCGCTTCTGGTAAGCCATACAAGGGCACGAGGGCTGGAACCAGGACCATCGCCGATGGCTATCTGTTGGTTCCCGGCTGTAGGCGGTTCTAATTGTCCATCCTGCCGCTCCGAGACGCCCAGCAACTCACTGCCTCGATCATCGAAAGATCGCCGCCATTCCAGCGACTCAAAACTGTTGCGAACATTCTCTGGTCCTGTAGCCATGCTGTCCGTTTCATCCCCAGCCTCCAAGGAATAGCAAGAAAACCGGACAGCTCACGTACTACCTAACGGGCAAGGACGGCAGTCCGCCTCTGGCGGAAGAAACAGCGGAGCCCTGTGATGGCCGTGGAGGGAGCGGCCGTCCGGTCTTTGGGGGGCCCGACCCCGTTACCTAACGTGGCCCGTGGGCTCCTGCGGACTTGAAAGTGGTGACGCCACATGTGGCGATCCCGATTAGGAAATTGATGTTTTCGCGCAGCCCAGCCCTCCAGCCTTGCTAAGGAAGAGTATGCCATGACGCGCAAGACCCAGCCCCGCCGAAAAAGAATCTCACCCCTGATCCATCCCAATGCAGCTGCCATCGACATCGGAGCCACCATACATGTGGCCGCGCTCTCGCCCCGCTGCGATCCCAGCCGGTACGGACATTCGGAACCTTCACGGCCGATCTGCATCGCCTCGCCGCATGGCTTGAGCAGTGCGGAGTCAAGACAGTGGCGATGGAGTCGACCGGCGTTTACTGGATTCCTCTCTTCGAGATCCTTGAGCACCACGGGTTTGACCTAATTCTGGTCAATGCCCGCGAGGCCAAACAGGTCCCGGGCCGCAAGAGCGATGTCTCCGATGCCGAATGGCCACAGCGTCTGCATGAATGGATTGCTGCGGGCAGCTTTCGGCCCACCGAGAGATCGCGACGCTGCGGAGCTATATCACGTCGCCACCGGGCTGCGCATTATGCGGCCCCTTGTGGGGCGAGCGCGATCCAGACAAGTTGGCCACTTACCGTGACCCACATTGCAAGGCTTCAGCCGAGACTCTTCGGGCGGCTCTCGTCGGCAACGATCGGGAGGAGCGTGTCTTCGCTCTGGCGCAAGCGTTGGAGCTATACGAGATATACCAAGTCAAGGTGGCCGCGTGCGATGAGCGGATCGCGGTGGTTTTGGAACGCATGAAGGACGCCCATCCGGCGCCGCCACCGGCGCTACCGCCTCCCCGCTATAAGCGGCCACAGGCCTGTGAGCCGGGGATTCCAGTGCGCGAGGCCCTGCATGCGATCCTTGGCGTCGATCTTACACAGATCCATGGGATCGGGCCGTACCTGGCGTTCAAGCTGGTCAGCGAGTGCGCTTGGCCGACCTCCAAGCACTTCACCTCCTGGCTGAGCCTAGCGCCGCACAACAAGATCTCCGGGGGCAAGGTGCTGTCGTCACGCGCGCGCTGCTCCTGCAGTCGAGTGGCGGCCCTGCTGCGGCTGGCGGCGACGGCGGTGGGGCGCACTCAGACGGCGTTGGGCGCCTTCTATCGCCGCTCGGCCTTCCGCATTGGCAAGGCCAAGGCTGTCGCCGCGACGGCGCGCAAGATCGCCGTTCTCATCTACAACGCCCTTCGCCATCGCATGGATTACGCTTGCCCAGGAGCCTCCTATTACGAAGAACGCTACCGGCAGCGGGTTCTCAGCAACGTCCGGCCTCGTGCCAAATCGTTTGCATATGCACTGCAGAGGATGGAGCCCACCCCTGCTGCGGCTGTTTCTTAGGAATCCGGACAACTCATCTGCTTACGACATTTTGTATCTTCGCCGTTGAGCTTTCCCCCGGCTCGTCTTATAAGCCCGCGCGCTGGGCACGTTCCCGGCTGATGGGGCGTCGCCAAGTGGTAAGGCATCGGTTTTTGGTACCGACATTCCCAGGTTCGAATCCTGGCGCCCCAGCCAATTTCTCTTTTGTCCAACCCGGAGACATGGGTAACAGATTGTACTTAAGACATGGGTGACAACCTCGTGCCGAACGGGTTGTCGATGGTCTGCAAGGTCCTCTGTTCCAAGTCGATATACCCGAGATCGTAATGCATGAA
>NZ_JAMYRK010000078.1:0-25590 GCF_040321335.1 Mesorhizobium sp. M0437 | reverse complement strand
CAGACTCAACTGACCCAGAACACGATCCACCATCGCGAATCTCCCTGCTCCAACCTCACAACAGAATCACTGATCGGCTTCTGTGCAAAGATCTCTTGTGGGGAGGGTTGGCTTACTCGCCGACCTTGAAAAAATCGACAAAGGCCCTGAGCGCCGGCCGCATCTGGCGGCGGCTGGGGTAATAGACGAAGAAACCATCGAAGCGCGGGCACCAGTCCTCCAGCACGCGAACGAGCTTGCCCCCGGCGAGCGGGTCGCGGACATAGTCCTCGAACACGAAGGCGAGCCCGGCGCCGTCGACCGCGGCATTGGCAATCAGATGGTCCTCGTCGAGGATCAGCGGCCCTTCCACCGGGATTTCGATCTCCTCGCCGTTTTTCTCGAATTCCCAGCGATAGATGATGCCGCTGGAGAAGCGGAAGCGGATGCAGCGGTGAGCGGCGAGATCGCGCGGATGCTGCGGCTTGGACCTGGTCTCGAAGTAGGATGGCGTGCCGACCACCGCGCCGCGAAGGTCTGGTCCGATGCGCACTGCGATCATGTCGCGCTGCAGGCTCTCGCCCAGCCGCACACCGGCATCGAAGCCGCCCTTGACCACGTCGGTGAAGCGGTCCTCGATGACGATCTCCAGCACGATGTCGGGATAGGCAGCAGCAAAGGCGCCGAGCCTTGGCGTCAGCGTCAGGTGGGCGGCGGTGCGCGGCACGGTCAGCCTGAGATTGCCCGCCGGCCGGTGGCGCGCCTCGATTGCCGATTCAAGCGCAAGGTCGATTTCCGACAGCGCCGGCCTGAGGCGCTCGAGCAGTTGCGCGCCCTCCTCGGTCGGAGCGACGCTGCGCGTGCTGCGCGCCAGAAGGCGCACGCCGAGGCGCGCTTCGAGGCTGGACACCGCGTGGCTGACCGCCGACGGCGCGATTGCCAGTTCCTTGGCGGCGCCGCGAAAACTGCCGCATTGGGCGACCATTGCCAGTACCGCGAGCTGTGAAAGATGGGTTCGCTTCATTGATCTATTTCTTGGAACAGCCCGTGCAATTGAGAGCCGATTATCGAACTCGGCGCAAGACGCTATCTCTGCGGCATCACAACCATCACAACAAGGAGACACGTGATGCAAACCCGAAAGCTTGGCAATGAACTTGACGTCTACCCGGTCGGCCTCGGCTGCATGGGGATGAGCTTTGCCTATGGTGGCCAGCCGGAGGCGGAGGCGATTGCCACGCTGCGCCATGCCGTCGAGATCGGGGTCAATTTCTTCGACACGGCCGAGGTCTATGGCCCTTACGAGAACGAGATCCTGGTCGGCAAGGCGCTGAAGCCGGTGCGTGACAAGGTGACGATCGCAACCAAATTCGGCTTCAAAATCCTCGAAGAAGGCAGCGGCATGGAGCGCATGGCCGGTGTCGATAGCCGCCCGGAGCATGTCAAGGCCGTGGCCGAAGCGTCATTGAAGCGGTTGGATACGGAGGTGATCGATCTCTATTACCAGCACCGCGTCGACCCCAACGTGCCGATCGAGGATACGGTCGGCGCCATGGCCGAGTTGGTGCGCGAGGGCAAGGTGCGGGCGCTCGGCCTGTCGGAGGCGAGTGCGGCGACCATTCGTCGGGCGCATGCCGTGCACCCGATCGCCGCCGTGCAGAGCGAGTATTCACTGTGGAGCCGCGATCCGGAGGAGGAGGTGTTTGCTGTCTGCCGTGAGCTCGGCATCGGCTTTGTCCCGTATAGCCCGCTCGGCCGCGGCCTGCTCACCGGCACGATCGCCAAGCCCGATGTTCTCGGCGCCGACGACTGGCGCCGTGGGTTGCCGCGCTTCCAGGCCGACGCCATGGCGGCCAATGCGGCGGTCGTCGCCGTGCTGGAAAAGATGGCCGCCGGGAAGGGCGTGACGCCGGCGCAGCTGGCGCTCGCCTGGGTGCTGCATCAGGGCGACTTCATTGTCCCGATCCCTGGTGCGCGAAAAATGCGCCATCTGGAGCAGAATACGGCGGCAGCCGATATCGTGCTGAGCCAGGCCGAGGTGGCATCCATCGGCGACGCCCTGTCGCCGGAAAAGGTGGTCGGCAAGCGCTATACCGAGGAGCTGCTGGCGCTGGTTAACGGGTGAACGGCAATCGACGGCGTAATCGAAACGGGGCGTTTGGGCACCCCTTTTGACTAATACGGTGCGATGCAAAGCGTTGTGAGACCTCGGCGCGAGGCACCCCCCTCTGTCCTGCCGGACATCTCCCCCTCAAGGGGGGAGATTGGCAGTTCCCGCGCCCTGCCCGCCCTTCCGGCGCCGGTGATTGGCGAAAGCCGAGGCGACATCCGATCTCCCCCCTTGAGGGGGAGATGCCCGGCAGGGCAGAGGGGGGGTGCCTCGCGCCGACATTTCCTACCAAGGCATGACACTGATCTCCGGCCAGTTCTCCCTGGCACGCGCGCCCTTCATCTCGTGCGTCTGCCGATTATCCAGTGCACGGTTCGGGGTAACGCGAAACGAGAAGATGTCGTCGAGCCCGAACGGCGCCACGAGCGCGAGTTGCCCATCGGTGCCGAATCTAACGCCGACCGCATGGGTTTTCGAAGCGAAATAGGACAGCGCCTCGGCGGACGACGACAGTCTGGGATAGGAACCGCCAAAGCGCGCCTCAAACCACAGATGCACCCGTGCCTGATTGCGAACCTCGACCGGCAGCTTCAGCCCTTCGAAATGCCTCGCCGCACGGCGGATGACCGTGTCCTCGGCTTCATAGGACAGATCGCTCTCATCGAAATAAAACAGGTCGACATCCCGGATGCCGTACCCCGATGGCTTTCCGGTCAGATGATTCCAGACGCTGTTGTAAAGCGCGCCGGAGACGACCAGCCAGTCCGGCAGGCCTAGCACCCGTACCCGCGACAGCGTCTCACTGACCAGCGGATCGGCTGAGACGATATCGAGAAAGACTGCACGCTGTTCCTCGAAGGGCAGCCCTGAATAGCGCAAATGGTCCATCGCCCTTTGGACGGCGATTCGCCAGGCGCTCGCAACCCCTCAGCCGCGCAGCACGCCGCCGGTCTGCTTGCCGACATTCTCGACGATGCGCTTGGCCAGCGCCTCGAAATCCTCGTCGGTCAGCGTCTTTTCGACCGGCTGGATCGACACTTCGATGGCGATCGATTTCTTCGCCGCGCCGAGCGCTGCACCCTCGAAAACATCGAACACCGAGACGCCGGAAATCAGCTTTCGGTCGGCGGCAAGGGCGGCGCGAACGAGTGTGCCGGCTTCGACCGCCTTGTCGACGACGAAGGCGAAATCGCGCTTGACCGCCTGGAAGGCGGACAGATCAAGCCTCGGCTTTGTTCGCGTCGGCTTGGCCTTCGGCTCGGGCACGGTATCGATGAACACTTCGAAGCCGCAAAGCGGGCCGGAGACGTCAAGCCCCTCCAGCGTCTTCGGGTGGAACTCGCCGAACGTGCCAAGGATTACCTTCGGCCCGAGCTTGATCGTGCCGGAGCGGCCGGGATAATACCAGGCCGGACCGCCGGCCTCAATCTGCAGCCGCTCGACCGGCGCGCCGCAGGCTTCGAGTGCGGCGATCGCATCGGCCTTGGCATCGAAGACGCCGACGGCGCCGGCATTGCCGGCCCAATGGCGGCCGGAGCCCTCGAGCCTGGCGGTGCCGCGCCGCACGCCGGCGGCAACGCGCCGCTGCTGGTCGGCGCCGTCGCCCTCGTAAGTGCCCGACACTTCGAACAGCGCGACATCGCCGATGCCCCTGTCGGCATTGCGCTGTGCTGCCGCGATCAGCCCCGGCAGCAGCGACGGCCGCATGTCCGACATATCGGCGGCGATCGGGTTGGCAAGCTTCAGCGCCTGCTGGCCGCCGCCGAACAATTCGGCGTGTTTTGCCGGAATGAACGACCAGGTGACGGCCTCCATCATGCCGCGCACGGCAAGTGCCCGCTTGGCAGCGCGGGTGCGGATCTGCAGCACAGTCAGGATCTTGGCGTTGACCGCATCGTGCGAACCGAGCGGCTGCGGCGCGATGTTGTCGACGCCGTGGATGCGCATGACCTCCTCGACCAGGTCGGCCTTGCCGTCGACATCCGGCCGCCAGGACGGGACCGCCACATTGACGACATCGCCCGTGCCCTCCGGCCTGAAGCCGAGGCGGGCAAGAATGTCGAGGCTTGTCGAGCGCGGCACTTCGATGCCGGTCAGCCGCTTCACTTCCGACAATGGGAACGAGACGATCTTCGGCTGATGGCCGGCATAGCCGACGACTTCGGTTCGCGCCGGCGTACCGCCGCAGAAATCGAGCACCAGCTTCGTCGCCAGCTCCACACCGGGAATCATCATTTCCGGGTCGACGCCACGCTCGAAGCGGTAGCGTGCGTCGGTGATGATGCCGAGCGTGCGGCCGGTGCGGGCGGTGGTGATCGGGTCCCAAAGCGCCGACTCGATCAGCACGTCGGTGGTGTTCTCGTCGCAGCCGGAATGCTCGCCGCCCATGATGCCGGCAATCGATTCGATGCCGTCCTGGTCGGCGATGACGCACATCTCCGGCGTCAGCGTGTATTCGCGGCCGTCGAGCGACAGCACCTTTTCGCCATCACGCGCCCGGCGCACGGCGAGATTGCCGGTGACCTTCGCAGCGTCG
Source organism: Mesorhizobium sp. M0437 (assembly GCF_040321335.1). Classification (NCBI taxonomy): domain Bacteria; kingdom Pseudomonadati; phylum Pseudomonadota; class Alphaproteobacteria; order Hyphomicrobiales; family Phyllobacteriaceae; genus Mesorhizobium; species Mesorhizobium sp. M0437. The sequence goes on along the minus strand of NZ_JAMYRK010000078.1, from coordinate 20,965 downwards.
AAGACATGCAGCGGCCGGCCGCGGTCGAAGGTGACGTAATTGGTGATATCGACGAGCGCGCTGATCGGCCTCAAGCCGATGGCGAGAAGCCTTTGCTGCAGCCATTTCGGCGACGATCCGTTCTTGACGCCGCGCACCAGGCGCAGCGCAAAGCCGGGACAGAGCTCCGGCGCTTCGATCGTCACCTTGACCGGCGTCTCGCCCTTGCCGGGGATCGGCTCTATCGGGGCGCTCTTCAGCGTGCCGAGCCCGCTCGCCGCCAGATCGCGGGCGATGCCATGGACACTGGTCGCATCCGGCCGGTTCGGCGTCAGATTGATCTCGATCAGCGGGTCGTCGAGATGGGCATAGGCGGCGAAGCTGGTACCGACCGGCGCATCGGCCGGAAGGTCGATGATGCCGTCATGCTCCTCGGACAATTCGAGCTCGCGCTCGGAGCACATCATGCCATGGCTTTCAACGCCGCGGATCTTGCCGACGGTCAGCGTCACGTCGATGCCGGGAATATAGGTGCCCGGTGCTGCAAAGGCGCCGATCAGGCCCGCGCGGGCGTTCGGCGCTCCACACACGACCTGCACCGGCGGCTTGCCGTCGCCGGTGTCGACGGTCAGCACGCGAAGCCGGTCGGCGTCGGGATGCTGGACCGCCGTCAGCACCTTGGCGATGACGAAGGGGGCCAGGCTCGCCCGGTCGTCGACATGCTCGACCTCGAGGCCGATCGAGGTGAGACGCTCGACGATTTCCGCCAGCGAGGCGTCGGTCTCGAGATGATCCTTGAGCCAGGAGAGGGTGAGTTTCATGACTGTGTTCCGTCTGGTCTGGGCACGCTGCACTTGAAGCTATGCGGCCGCGCGTCGGACATGTGCAGGAAGGCGAGCTGCCCGCGGATTTGCTGCGGCCCGGTCGTCACGCGCTCAAGCCCCCGAACAGCGTCGGCATGTCGAGCGGCCTAAAACCGTAATGCGACAGCCAGCGCACATCGGCGTCGAAGAAGGCGCGCAGATCCGGCATGCCGTATTTCAGCATGGCGATACGGTCGATGCCCATGCCCCAGGCGAAGCCCTGGTATTCGTCGGGATCGAGCCCGCCGTAACGGAGCACATTGGGGTGCACCATGCCGCAGCCGAGAATCTCCATCCAGTCGGAGCCTTCGCCGAAGCGCACCTCGCCGGGCCGCGAACGGTCGCACTGGATGTCTACCTCGAGGCTGGGCTCGGTAAACGGGAAGAAAGACGGCCGGAAGCGCATCTTGACGCTCGGCACCTCGAAGAAGGCCTTGCAGAACTCCTCCAGCACCCATTTCATATTGGCGACGTTGGCCGATTTGTCGATCACCAGCCCCTCGACCTGATGGAACATCGGCGAGTGGGTGGCATCGGAATCCTGCCGGTAGGTCTTGCCGGGGATGACGATGCGGATCGGCGGCTTCTGCATCTCCATGGTGCGGATCTGCACCGGCGAGGTGTGGGTGCGCAAAAGCTTGCGCTCCCCCTGCTCGTCCGGCTGGAAGAAGAACGTGTCGTGCATCTCGCGCGCCGGGTGGCCTTCCGGGAAGTTCAGCGAGGTGAAATTGTAATAGTCGGTCTCGATGTCCGGACCTTCGGCGATGGCAAAGCCGAGATCGCCGAAAATCGCCGCGATCTCGTCGATAACCTGGCTGATCGGATGGATGCGGCCGCGCTCGGCCGGCGATTGCCTGACCGGCAAGCTGACGTCGACCTTCTCTGCGGCAAGCCGTGCTGTGATCGCCACATCTTTCAGCTCGGCGCGGCGCGCCGAAAGTGCCTCGGTGACGCGGTTCTTGAGGCCGTTGATTGCCGGGCCTTTGACCTGTCGCTCCTCGGCGCTCATCGAGCCGAGTGTCTTCAGCATCTCGGAAACCGAGCCCTTCTTGCCAAGGGCAGAGACACGCACCGCCTCGATCGCCTGCTCGTCGGCGGCCGAGGCGATCTCGGCCATCAGGGAATTTTCGAGAGTTTCCATGTCACTCATGTTCCAGATCCGATTGGAAGCAAAGAAAAACCCGCGCCAGCCCTGCCAGCGCGGGTTTCCCAAATCAAGTGTCGAATAGCTTGGGAAGCGCTGGTCTTAAGCGACAGCGCTTTCAAAAGCATTCGGCGTGGTATTCTTCAGGTATTCGAGCGCGACTTTGGCCTTGGCCACGAGTGCGGCGAAGGCCTGCGGCTCGTGGATGGCCATGTCCGACAGGATCTTGCGATCGATCTCGATTCCGGCCTTGTTGAGACCGTCGATGAAACGGCCATAGGTCAGGCCATGCTCATGCGTCGCCGCATTGATGCGCTGGATCCACAGCGCGCGGAACGAGCGCTTGCGGTTCTTGCGGTCGCGATAGGCGTACTGCAGCGACTTTTCCACCGCCTGCTTGGCGATGCGGATGGTGTTCTTGCGACGGCCGTAAAAACCCTTGGCGGCTTTCAGGACCTTCTTGTGCTTGGCGTGCGAGGTGACGCCTCTCTTTACGCGTGCCATGTCATGATCTCCTTAACGCTGTCCAGACCGAATGCTCAGAGGCCGTTCGGCAGAAAATTCTTGATGACCTTCTTGCCATCCGGTTCAGCCAGAACCATCGTGCCGCGGGCATTTCGAATGAACTTGTTGGACCGCTTGATCATGCCGTGACGCTTGCCGGCTGCAGCCGACAGAACTTTACCCGTACCTGTGATCTTGAACCGCTTCTTGGCGGCCGATTTGGTCTTCATCTTGGGCATTTTGCTACTCCGTTTATATGCGCACCAATGCGCTTGTTTGTTCGCTTCAGGCCGACCAAAGCCCGAAAAGCAAATGAAACCGCCACGGCATGCCCTGCCGGGCGGTTTTTTGGGAACGGCGGTCCTATACGTCAAAGCGGGGGCGCGCGCAACACCCCGTGCCCAGCAACACTGTACTCAGCAACACCGTACTCAGGGGAAACGGAACAGCACCGGCAATATGCCGGACTGCTGGGCGCCGTCGATCAGTTCGAAAGCCGGCAAGGCAACCAGGAAGACCAGACCGTCGAGCAGCGTGGTTCGCAGCAGGCGCGGCTTGAAGCCGCCGGTGTCGCCTTCCTGATACAGCGACAGTTTCGGGAAGAAGCGCGGCACTTTCAACAGGTAGGCCTGGTATGGCGCGCCAAGAACCTGCCTGAGGAATTTCTCCTCGCGCAGGATAACGATGTAAAATGCACCCGCGCAGAGCGCTCCAAAGCCGATCGTGGCGGTGATGGAGCCGATCTGTGCGCCGACACCGGCGGCAGCTAAAGTAGAGAAGACATAGAGCGGGTTGCGGGTGATCGAATAGGGTCCGCCGGTCACCACTTCGGAGGATTTGCGTCCACCAATATAGAGCGTCGACCACAAGCGTCCGACAACGCCGAGAAAGATCAGCAGGACGCCGACCATTTCGATCGTTTCATGCACAGGCGTATCGGGCGGAAAAACCGACTGCCCGAACAAAAGCATCGCGAAAAGGACGACGACGACGACGGCAAGCACCATCCTGCGCGTGTGCTGGTAGCTGCCCAGCCCATATTTGGCTTCCGAATGCTTGACGTCATTGACCATGTCGGGAATCCGATCGTCGAGGGAACCAGAGCGTCTTTGCTCTCGCCGGCGATCGCAGCGTCTGGCCAAGAACAGGCGCCCCGCCGATCGCCGGGACGCCTTGCAACATGATTCAGGCGGATTTAATGCACGTCGCCCAAAAGTGCGCTGCGGTTTTGCGACAACGACATGCACAAACAGAACTAAAGCGCAACGCGCTTTAGCGGGGCGCCAGCACCATCATCATCTGGCGGCCTTCGAGCTTCGGTTCGGCTTCGACCTTGGCGATGGGCGCCACTTCCTCGCGAACCTTGTTCAGAAGCTGCATGCCGAGTTCCATATGCGCCATCTCGCGACCGCGGAAGCGCAATGTCAGCTTGACCTTGTCGCCTTCCTCGAAAAAGCGCCGGACGGCCTTCATCTTGGTCTCGTAGTCGTGGCTGTCGATGTTCGGGCGCATCTTGATCTCCTTGATCTCGATGACCTTCTGGTTCTTGCGCGCCTCGGCCGCCTTCTTCTGGTTGGCGTATTTCAGCTTGCCGAGATCGAGGATCTTTACGACGGGCGGCACTGCATTGGGCGATATCTCGACCAGATCGAGCCCAGCCTCTTCGGCGAGCAGCAATGCGTCGTTGATGGAGACATCGCCGCGGTTCTGGCCTTCGGCGTCGATTAGCTGGACCCGGGGAACCCGGATGTCACGGTTGGAGCGCGGGCCTTCCTTGGTGGGCGCCGCTGCTTTGAAAGGTCTGCGAATGGTCGTGGTCTCCTTGAGCCGTTTCGTTAAGGGGTTCTTCAGTTCAGAATTGCGAACGCGCAATGTGGTGAGCGCGCGGTCGGAGTCAATAGCACAGCATTCTCAGGAAATCACCTGCTCGATGGAATGCTCCTCTGCACCAAGCGAAGAAAGTGGCGGAGCACTTTTCGTTGAATGCCTTGCTGTGCCAAAAGACCGGCGTGAGGGAATACACCATGACCACCACCCCGATCTTTCTGGACGTCGACGGGACGAGCATCGCCGTCAGGCATGCGACAGGTGCCGAGCCCGGCATCGTCTGGCTTGGCGGCTACAAATCCGACATGCTGGGCACCAAGGCCGAAACGTTGTCGGAATGGGCGCTCGGGGAAGGCCGCGCCTTCCTGCGCCACGATTATTCCGGCCACGGCGAATCGGGCGGCGCCTTTGCCGACGGCACCATCTCGAAATGGCTGGGCGAGAGCCTGGCGGTTTTCCGCCGTTTCACCCAGGGCAGGCAAATCCTGGTCGGTTCGTCGATGGGCGCCTGGATCGCGCTGCGCATGGTGCAGGAGTTGCGCAAGGCGGGCGAGAACAGCGTCGCCGGCCTTGTGTTGCTGGCGCCGGCGCCCGATTTCACATTCGAACTGGTGGAGCCGGTGCTGACCCGAGCGCAGAAGCGCAACCTCAGGAAAAAGGGCTTTTTCGAAGAGCCGTCGGACTATTCCGCCGAGCCGTACATCTACACGCACGCACTGATCGAGGACGGCCGCAACAACCGGGTGATGACCGGGCCGATCGACACGCACTGTCCGGTCCACATCCTGCAAGGCCTTGCCGATCCCGACGTGCCGTCGAACCATGCGTTGAAGCTGGTCAGCCTGCTGCCGGCCGACGACGTCACGCTGTCGCTCATCCCCGACGGCGACCACCGCCTGTCGCGGCCTCAAGATCTCGACATGCTGGTGCGGGCAGTGGACGCGATGGTGCGGCAGGCGGGATAGATTCAGCCGTTGCGGAACGTATAAGCATATCCGTTGATGGCCGGAGCGCCGCCAAGGTGGGCGTAGAGCACTTTCGATCCCTTGGGAAAATAACCCTTGCTCACGAGATCGATCATGCCCTGCATGGATTTTCCCTCATAGACCGGATCCGTGATCATGCCTTCAAGACGCGCGCAGAGACGGATTGCTTCCTTCGTCTCCTGCGAGGGGACGCCGTAGACCGGATAGGCATAATCTTCGATCAGGACGACATCGTTCTCATCGAGCTCCTTGCCGAGTTCGACCAGCGTCGCGGTGCTCTGCGCGATCTTGAGCACTTGCGCCTTGGTCTGCGCCGGAGTGCAGGATGCGTCGATGCCGATCACCTTGCGCTCGCGGCCGTCCTTGGCGAAGCCGACCAGCATGCCGGCGTGAGTCGAACCGGTGACGGTACAAACGACGATGTAGTCGAAGGCAAAGCCGAGCTCCTTCTCCTGCGCGCGGACCTCCTCGGCGAAGCCGACATAGCCCAGGCCGCCATATTTGTGTACCGAAGCCCCGGCCGGAATTGGATAGGGTCTGCCACCCTTGGCCTTCACATCCGCGATTGCCTGTTCCCAGCTTTCCCTAATCCCGATGTCGAAACCCTCATCGACCATCTGGACATCAGCGCCCATGATCCGGCTCAAAAGGATATTGCCGACGCGATCGTAGACGGCGTCCTCGTGGGGCACCCAGCTTTCCTGCACGAGGCGGCACTTCATGCCGATCTTCGCCGCGACGGCCGCCACCATGCGCGTATGGTTGGATTGGACGCCACCGATCGACACCAGCGTATCGGCGTTTGAGGCGATCGCGTCCGGGACGATGTATTCGAGCTTGCGCAGTTTATTGCCACCGAAGGCAAGGCCGGAATTGCAATCCTCCCGCTTGGCATAGAGATCGACCTTCCCGCCGAGATGACCACCAAGCCGCTCCAGTTTCTCGATATGGGTCGGCCCGAATGTGAGCGGATAACGTTCGAATTTCTCGAGCATGAGAGTGCCCTCGCTTGTTCCATTCATTGCGGTGTGGTGCGATGAACACTATCAGCTCTGCCTTGAAATGTGCTCTCAAAGATCGAGCCCACAATATCCAAAATATCGCTTCATAGCATTGAAATGTCATATATATTCGATTCTTAATCCGAATAATGGAAGAATCTTTCATGCGCGCAGCGCTCGACCGGATCGACCTGAAAATGTTGCGCCTGCTCCAAGGCAATGGGCGACTGACCAACGCGGAGCTGGCGCAGTCGGTCGCTATTAGCCCGGCGACGTGCCACCGCCGGACGCAACGCCTGTTCGATGAAGGCTACATCAGCCATGTCAGGGCGATGGTGAGCCCGCAGAAGGTCGACAGAGGCGCGTTGGTGATGGTTGGCGTCGTACTCGACCGTTCGACCCCGGAGAGTTTCGCGGAATTCGAAAAGGCCGTCGCCAAACTGAAATTCATCCTCGACTGCCATCTGGTGGCAGGCGACTTCGATTATTTTCTGAAGATCAGGGTTGGTGACATGGCGGATTTCAACCGAATCCACGGGGACCAATTGATCGCACTGCCCGGCGTTCGCCAGACGAGAACCTTCTTCGTGATGAAAGAGGTCGTCGACAATGCGCCTCTGGATTTTTGAACGGACGGCTTCGAAGCGTCAAACCATGGCACTCAGCCAGCAGACGCGATCGGCGCTGGATTTTCACTGCAGAACCGTCGACGACATTGCCCCCTTACGGGGCCTGGCTGCTCTTTTCCTTGAAATGCTCAAAAAGCGATAATCATTTCAGCCGCTTGTCCGGTTTTGGCGGCTGCTGTCTTGAATCGCCGTTTTCTTCATCCCATTTCGATTCCACGCAGCCGGATTTGGCTGTCTCCAACTGAAGGATTGGAAGAAATGAACACATCTGCATTGATCCGTCCGGCCTGGACGCCGGCGACCATCGCGTTGATGGTGATCGGGTTCATGGTGTTCTGGCCGCTCGGCTTCGCCATGCTCGCCTACATCATCTGGGGCGATCGGCTCGAGGGCTTCAAGCGCGACGTCAACCGCGCCACCGACGGCATCTTCGCCGGTTGCCGCCGCGGTTCCGACAGGGCCGCGCGCTGGGGCCATGGCTCTGCACGCACCGGCAACGTCGCTTTCGACGACTGGCGCGAAAAGGAACTCGAGCGGCTTGCCGAGGAACGCCGCAAGCTCGACGAGATGCTGAGCGAGTTCGATGAATATGCCCGTGAATTGCGCCGCGCCAAGGACCAGGAAGAGTTCGATCGCTTCATGGCCAACCGCAACAAGTCGACGTCGCCCACGACGGGTGGGTCAACTGGCTCGACGACGAACAACAAACGCGGCGGCAACTCCACGCCAGGCCTGCTCGACGAGTAAGGTCCCGTGCCCAGATAGATAATCCAACGGCGTCGCGTCAGCGGCGCCGTTTCTTTTTTGTTCTAGTCGTTTCCCTCGAATCACGTATCGTCCCGGAATGTCCTTCGGCTTCTTCCGCACCCCGACGAAACCCAAGCCCACGCCCGTCGTGGAGCGCGAGCATTGCGTTGCCGGCCGCACGCTGCCGCTCAAGATCGTCGAGAACGACCGGGCGCGGCGCCTGACGCTGCGCATCGATTCCGGCGGCCGTGGTCTGCGCATCACCGTGCCGCCGGGGCTGCGCCGCGGCGAGGTGGAAAAATTTCTCGACCGCCATCAGGACTGGCTGGAGCAAAGGCTGGCCAAAGTGCCCAATCGGCCGCAGGTGCGGCCCGGCATCAAGGTGCCGGTGCGCGGCGTGCCGCATCGCATCGTCCATGAACCGTCGAAACGCGGCACCGTCACGCTGTCGCGCGACGAGCGCGGGCCGCTGATGATCGTGCATGGCGAACGCGTGCATCTGCCGCGCCGCATCGCCGATTTCCTCAAGCGCGAAGCCAAGCGCGAGATCGAAGCGCTGGTGACCAAGCACAGTGCTGCGGTCGGCAAGCGCGCCAAGGCGATCCGCTTCAAGGATACGTCGAGCCGCTGGGGATCGTGCACGTCGGACGGCAATCTGTCGTTTTCCTGGCGCATCATGATGGCGCCGCGGCCGGTGATAAACTACCTCGTCGCGCATGAGGTGGCGCATCTCAAGGAGATGAACCACGGCCCGAAATTCTGGAAATTATGCGAGCAGCTTTGCCCGGATACCGAGCGCTGCAAGGACTGGCTCAAGCGCAATGGCGGCGCGCTGCAGGCGATCGCGTTCGAGTAGGATGCTTGTAGGGGCACGAAATGGAAACTGTAGCGATCCTTCGCGCCGGCCTCAATAGATTCTGCACTGCCGATCAATCGTCATTGGCCGCGTTCAACTCCTCCGGCCGCAACCCCTCATCGACATGGCGCGGCCAGGGCAGGAAATCCTTCTCGAAGGTCTCGTTGCTGAAATAAGCCAGCGCCCGGTGCGCCTCGGCGCCGTTGAAGGCTGCCTTGTCCATCAAATGAGCGATGACCTCATGGGCCTGCGCCAGCTTTTGCCTGAGTTCCGCGACGGTCTTTTCCGGCATGATCTTTGTTCTCCCGCCTCTGTGCCTGAGCAAGTAGCGTTGCGCTTATATTAGCAAGGTAGCGCGTTCCGCTCTTACATTAGCAAGGTAGCGCGTTCCGCGCTGGCGGCAAACAGGATGCTTTTTCTCGACTCTTTGGCCGTTTCATGCCAATCCCGCGCCATGGCGATGGACATCAAGATATGCGGGTTGAAGACCGACAAGGCACTGGCTGCGGCATTGGCCGGCGGCGCCAGCCATGTCGGCTTCATTTTCTTTGCCAAAAGCCCGCGCTATGTCGAGCCGGCGGAAGCCGGCCGCCTGCGCGAAGCGGCGCGCGGCAAGGCCAAGGCGGTTGCCGTGACGGTCGACGCCAGCGATGCGTTCCTGGATGACATCGTCGAAAAGATGCAGCCCGATATGCTGCAGCTTCACGGCGCCGAGCCTCCCGAGCGGGTGGCCGAGGTGAAGGCCCGCTACGGCTTGCCGGTGATGAAGGCGCTGCCGGTCAGCGAGGCCGCCGATCTCGGGCAAGTCAAGCCCTTCATCGGCATTGCCGACCGCTTCCTGTTCGATGCCAAGCCGCCTAAGGGTTCGGAATTGCCGGGCGGCAACGGTCTTGCCTTCGACTGGCGCATTCTGGCTGGCCTTGACGCCGGCGTCGATTACATGCTTTCCGGAGGGCTCAATGCCGGCAATATCGGCGACGCCTTTCGGCTGGCGAACCCGCCCGGAATAGATGTTTCCTCGGGCGTGGAGAGCGCGCCGGGCGTCAAGGAACCGGCGCTGATCGAACAATTTTTCCGCGCCGTCGGGGCAGCACGCGACAACCGCGCCGCCTGACCACGCTTCAAACCACAGACCAGGAGATCGGCGATGGACAAGCCGGCGATACCGAATTCCTTCCGCACCGGCCCCGACGAGCAGGGCATGTTCGGCATTTTTGGCGGTCGTTTCGTTGCCGAAACGCTGATGCCGCTGATCCTCGAGCTGGAGCGGCACTGGAACGAGGTCAAGAACGACCCGGATTTCAAGGCCGAACTGACCGATCTCTCGACGCATTACGCCGGGCGGCCGTCGAAGCTCTATTTCGCCGAAGGCCTGACCAGGCATCTTCGTGAGGTGTCCTCGGCGAAGGGCCTCGGGGGCGGCGCAAAGGTCTATTTCAAGCGCGAGGACCTGAACCACACCGGCTCGCACAAGATCAACAACTGCCTCGGCCAGATCCTGCTCGCCAAGCGCATGGGCAAGACGAGGATCATCGCAGAGACCGGTGCCGGCCAGCATGGCGTCGCGTCCGCTACAGTGGCGGCGCGCTTCGGGCTTCCTTGTATCGTCTATATGGGTGCAACCGACGTCGCCCGGCAAAGCCCCAACGTCTTTCGCATGAAGCTTCTGGGCGCCGAGGTGCGGCCGGTGACGGCCGGCCACGGCACGCTGAAGGACGCCATGAACGAGGCCCTGCGTGACTGGGTGACCAACGTCGAGGATACCTATTACCTGATCGGCACCGCCGCCGGCCCGCACCCCTATCCGGAGCTGGTGCGCGACTTCCAGTCGGTGATCGGCACCGAGGCGCGCGCCCAGATCCTCGAGCAGGAAGGCCGGCTGCCGGACACCATCATCGCTTGTGTCGGCGGCGGTTCCAACGCTATCGGCCTGTTCCATCCCTTCCTGGATGACAGTGAGGTGCGCATCATCGGCGTCGAAGCCGGCGGCCGCGGCCTCGACGGCATCGAGCATTGCGCCTCGATGAGTGCCGGCGCGCCCGGCGTGCTGCATGGCAACCGCACCTACCTCTTGCAGAACGCCGACGGCCAGATCATGGACGGCCACTCGATCTCGGCCGGGCTCGACTATCCGGGCGTCGGTCCCGAGCACTCATGGCTGCGCGATTCCGGCCGCGTCGACTATGTGCCGATCCTCGACGACGAGGCGCTGGAGGCGTTTCAGCTGACGACACGCGTCGAGGGCATCATTCCGGCGCTGGAATCGGCCCATGCCATCGCACAGGCGGTGAAGATCGTGCCTGACATGGACAAGGACCAGATCGTCATCGTCAACCTGTCCGGCCGCGGCGACAAGGACGTGCATACGGTGGCCAATATGCTGGGCATGGAGATCTGATCATGGCCACCCGTATCGACCGCCGCATGGCAAAGCTGAAGGCCGAGGGGCGACCGGCACTCGTCACCTATTTCATGGGCGGCGATCCGGACTACGACACGTCCCTGTCGATCATGAAGGCGCTGCCCGGCGCCGGCAGCGACATCATCGAGTTAGGCATGCCGTTTTCCGATCCAATGGCCGACGGCCCGGCGATCCAGGCGGCCGGCCTGCGGGCGCTGAAGGGCGGCCAGACTTTGGTCAAGACGCTGAAGATGGCCTCGGAATTCCGCGCCGGCGACAGTGAAACGCCGATCGTCTTGATGGGCTATTACAATCCGATCTACATCTACGGCGTCGAGCGCTTCCTGAGCGACGCGCTGGCCAGCGGCATCGACGGGCTGATCGTCGTCGACCTGCCGCCTGAGATGGACGAGGAGCTTTGCATCCCGGCACTCAAGGCCGGCATCAATTTCATCCGGCTGGCGACGCCGACCACCGACGACAAGCGCCTGCCCAAGGTGCTGCAGAACACGTCGGGTTTCGTCTACTACGTCTCGATGACCGGCATCACCGGTTCGGCGCTGGCCGACACCGGCAAGGTGGCGGCAGCGGTCAAGCGCATCAAGAGCCATACCGACCTGCCGGTCTGTGTCGGCTTCGGCGTCAAGACCGCAGAGCAGGCGCGCACCATCGGCGCGTCGGCCGACGGCGTCGTTGTCGGCACCGCGATTGTCAATGCAGTCGCCAACGTGCTGGGGCCGAAGGGCGAAAAGACCGCCGATCCGGCCGAGGCCGTCGCCACGCTGGTCAGCGGGCTTTCGCAAGGGGTTCGCGCGGCTCGCCTTGCTGCCGCCGAATAATCTTGATCTTCTGGTTGGCCATGATCTCCAGCGAAAACCGGTTTCCACTTTTCGGGATCATGGTCTAACTCTTCGTAAGGACAGGAGCCGAAGCGATGAACTGGATCACCAATTACGTCCGCCCGAAGATCAATTCGATGCTCGGCCGCCGCACCGACATGCCGGAAAACCTGTGGATCAAGGATCCCGAGACCGGCGAAATGGTGTTCCATAAGGATCTGGAGCAGAACCAGTTCGTCATCCCGTCCTCCGGCCACCATATGAAGATATCAGCCAAGGAACGGCTGAAATTCTTCCTCGACGACGGCAAATACGAGACGCTGGAAAACCCCAAGGTCGTTCAGGATCCGCTCAAGTTCCGCGACGAGAAGCGCTACGTAGACCGGCTTAGGGATGCCAAGGCCAAGACCGGCATGGAAGACGCCATCATCAATGCGCTGGGCACGGTCGAGGGCGTGCCGGTGGTGGTGACGGTGCAGGATTTTGCCTTCATGGGCGGCTCGCTCGGCATGGCGGCAGGTGACGCCATCGTGCATGGTTTCGAGGTCGCCTTGCAGCGCAAGCGGCCGCTGATCCTGTTTGCGGCCTCCGGCGGCGCCCGTATGCAGGAAGGCATCCTGTCGCTGATGCAGTTGCCACGGACCACGGTCGGCGTCGACAGGCTGAAGGAGGCCGGCCTGCCCTACATCGTCGTCCTGACCAACCCGACGACCGGCGGCGTCACCGCCTCCTATGCCATGCTGGGCGACGTGCATATTGCCGAGCCCGGCGCCCTGATCGGCTTTGCCGGCCCGCGCGTCATCGAGCAGACCATCCGCGAAAAGCTGCCTGACGGCTTCCAGCGCGCCGAATATCTGATGGAACACGGCATGGTCGACATGGTGGTGTCACGGCTGGAGATGCGCCAGACCATTGCACGGCTGCTGAGAATGCTGCTCAAGCTGCCGGAGGAGCAAAAATCTCAGGAACCGGAAATCTTGCCGCCGTCGGTGATTCCGGCCGAAGCCCGGCCGCACGCCTGACGCATTCGCCACGAACTGCGATTGCGCGTCGTCCGTGGCGCGCCTAGGATTCGCCATGACCACGCTTGCCGCCGACCGCGAAATCGAAAGCCTGATGGCGCTTCACCCGAAGGGCTTCGACCTTTCGCTCGACCGCATTTCGCGGCTGCTCGAGCGGCTCGGCAATCCGCAGGACCAGCTGCCGCCGGTCATCCACATCGCCGGCACCAACGGCAAGGGCTCCTGTGCTGCTTTTTCACGGGCGCTGCTCGAAGCCGCCGGCTACCGCGTCCACGTCCACACCTCGCCACATCTTGTGAACTGGCACGAGCGCTACCGGCTGGCCGCAGATGGCGGCGGCAGGCTGGTGGACGACAAGGTCTTCGCCGAAGCCATCGCCTGCGTCGCCAAAGCCAATCAAGGCCAGAAGATCACCGTCTTCGAAATCCTCACCGCCGTCACCTTCCTGCTGTTTTCCGAACATCCGGCCGATGCCGTCATCCTCGAGGTTGGCCTTGGCGGCCGCTTCGACGCCACCAATGTCATCGCCGAGCCGGCCGTGTCGGTGATCATGCCGGTGTCGCTCGACCACGAAGCCTATCTCGGCGACCGCGTCGAGCTGATCGCCGCCGAAAAGGCCGGCATCATCAAGCGCGGATGCCCGGTCGTCATCGGCGCGCAGGAAAGCGAGACGGCGCAGCAGGTGCTCATCGAAACCGCCGAGCGGCTCGACTGCCCCGCCTTCGTCTATGGCCAGGATTTCCTTGCCTATGAGGAAAACGGCCGCATGGTCTATCAGGACGAAGACGGATTGATGGACCTGCCGCCGCCGCGCCTGCCGGGGCGCCATCAATTCGCCAATGCGGCGGCGGCGATCGCGGCGGTCAAGGCGGCGGGCTTCGAGATCAGCCACCGCGCTGCCGAGAAGGCGATGGCGAATGTTGCCTGGCCGGGCCGCATGCAAAAGCTGCCGCAAGGACGGCTGAGCGAACTGGCGCCGAAGGGCGCCGACATCTGGCTCGACGGCGGCCACAATCCCGGCGCTGGCGTGGTCGTCGCCGAGGCGCTGGCCGAGCAGGAGGAAAAGAACCCGCGTCCGCTGTTCCTGATCTCGGGCATGATCAACACCAAGGACCAGAGCGGCTATTTCCGCGCCTTCAAAGGGCTGGTCCGGCATGTCTACACCGTGCCGGTGAGCCTGAGCGACGCGGGCGTGCCGAACGACGAGCTGGCGACCCGCGCCATCGAGGCCGGCCTGTCGGCCGAACCGGTCAGTTCCGTCGCCAATGCGCTGATGCTGCTGCGCGACACGTGGGACGGACCGCCGCCGCGCATCCTGATCGGCGGGTCACTTTACCTGGCCGGCGCGGTGTTGGCCGAAAACGGCACGCCGCCGGTTTGAGGCGTGCTTCAGCCGGGCCACGGTGACGCCAAACTTGTCATACCACCGCGAGGAGCCAATCATGATCAAGGTAAAGCAGCTCGCACACGTTTGCATTTTCGCGAATGACCTGGAGATGACGCGAAGCTTCTATCGGGACGTCCTCGGCATGGACACCCAGTTCAATTTCCTGCGCGACGGGAAGATTTTCGGCTTCTACCTCAATTGCGGCAGCCGTAGCCATGTCGAGGTGTTCCAGAAAGACGGCGCCAGCTATGGCGACTTGAACCAGATCAACCACTTCTGCCTCGAAGTGGAAAACATCGACGCCGCGATCGCCCATCTGAGGTCAAAGGGGGTTGATGTCACTTCCAAGAAACGCGCGTGCGATGACACCTACCAGGCTTGGATCCGCGACCCCAACGGCGTGAAGATAGAACTGTTCGAATATACTGAGAAAAGCGCACAATTCGTCGGCGGCGATCGTATCGCGGATTGGTGATCGCGCCTCGCCGGACAATTGTAGCGGCGCAGCCGATGGTTGGTGGACTACTTCAGCTCGACCTCGATGAAGGCGAATTCGCCATCGTTTGCGCTGATGACGTCATGTTCGACGCCCTCATTGCGGAAATACGGCGCGCCCTGCTTCATCTCGGCAAAGGATTCGCCATCCTTGGTCAGGAGCTTCACCTTGCCGTCGGTCAACGGCACGATCACATAGTCGTGGCCATGGCGATGCCAGCCGGTGTTGTCTCCCGGGGCGAAGCGGTATTCGGTGACGATGACGCGCTCATTGTCGATGAAGACGGTGGCCTTGGCGGATCCGGTCATATCGCTTCTCCTGCTTTAAGCCAGACAAGAGCATGAGACTGCAAGTGGCGAGTGCCAGATCTGCGGATCGGTGACGCCACAAGAAAGCCCGGCGCGAGGCCGGGCTTTTCTGCAAAATTTTGATCGGATCAGGCGAGGCTGCCGTTGATCCAGTGCGACAATGCCGTTTTCGGCGCAGCACCGACCTTCATGTCGGCGACTTCGCCGCCCTTGAAGATCATCAGCGTCGGGATCGAGCGCACGCCGAACTGCGCGGCCAGCTCAGGATTCTCGTCTATGTTGAGCTTGGCGATCTTTATCTTGCTGCCGAGTTCGATGGCGATGTCCTCGAGCGCCGGGGCGATCATCTTGCACGGGCCGCACCATTCCGCCCAGAAATCGACCACGACCGGCTCCTTGGCGTTGAGCACGTCGGCCTGGAAATTGCTCTTGTCGACCTTGACGGTGGCCATGCTGAGATCCTTTCGATTTATTCGTCCCACCAAATGTGGTGGTGATCGTGTCCGTCTTCAAGCAAGTGTTGTGTCACGCTCCCGTGAGTCTAGCAAGCGCGTCGTCCATGGCCGCTGCCGGCAGCTCGATCAGCCGCGGCACCTCGGTGAACAGCAGCGCCGCCGAGACCTCGCGTCCCGGATAGAGCGGCTGAAGCAGCGCGCGATAGAGTGCGAGCTGCAGAACATAGGCTTGCGGCACTTCGGCGAGCGTAGCTGGCGCTGGCCGATTGGTCTTGTAGTCGACGATCGAAACCTTGTCCGGCGTTACTGCCAACCGGTCGATCTTGCCGGAAATCGAGCGCAGTTTGCCCCTTACCTCCAGGCTGCCCATGATGGCGACTTCGGCGCGCGAGTTTGGCGCAAACAGCGGCGCGAAGCGGCTGTCGGCAAGAATTCTGAAAACGCCAGCCAAGGCCTTGTCGTGCTTGTCGTCGGGCCATGCCGCGCCGGCTCTTGCCAGATAGCGTTCGGCGGCATCCCGGCGTTTTCCCTCGGCGATGCCGGGCAGCATCTGCAGCAATTTGTGCAGCGCCAGCCCGCGCATGACGGCAAAACCGGGCTCGGCGTCGGCATCCAGCACCGGCGAACGCGTGTCGGCCACCGCTTGCCGCGCCTCGTCGATCAGCACCGAGGCGCCGGACGGCGAGAGCGGCCGCGGCAATTCCTCGAAGGGCGGCAGAGGCCGGAACAGGGTTTCCGGCAATGGCGCAAAGCGTTCCGCCTGTCGTGCCTCATTCACTGCCGCCAGTGGCATGGGCGGCAGTTTCGTCACCTGGAAACGATGCACGGTCTCGCCAGTGGCGGGATGCCGGCGTTCTTCGCTCTCCGCGGCACCGACCAGTGCGCGGCTGACGATCGAATGCCAGGTACCGGTATTCGGCGCCCGTTTGCCATGGTAGCCGCAGACGATCAGCCGATCCTCGGCGCGGGTCATGCCGACATAGAGCAGCCGGCGGTATTCGTCGTCGGCGAGCTCGCGGGCGCGGGCCGATGCGGCGCGTGAAAACCCATTTGCGACATCGCTGGCCGAACGCCAGAGATAGCCCTTGCCCTCCCAGCAGTCGCCCGAGCCTTCGAACGGCATCAATCTCGGCAGATGCTGGTCGCTGAACGGCGCGGAGCCGCCATCAACAAGGAATACCACCGGCGCCTCCAGGCCTTTGGCGGCATGCACGGTCATGACGCGAACCTCGTCGCGGGTCTGGTCCATTTCGCGCTTGATCTCGGGGCCGGCGTTTTCCAAAGTCGACAGGAAGGATTCCAGTCCCGGCAGGCCGGTCCGCTCCTCGGCCAGGCAGAAATTCAGGAATTCGTCGAGGACGTCGCCGGCCTCCGGCCCGAGCCGCGCGATCATCTTCTTGCGCAGGCCGTCGCGGGCGAGAGCTGCAGCATAGAATTCGAACACCGGCTTGAATGCGGCCTCGTTCGACCATGTGCCGAGCCGGCTGACGACGGCGGCCAACGCCTCGCTTTCGCCGGCATGCCGGCGCAGCGAGGCGATCAGCGAGACGCTCGATGGCCTCTCCGCAGCAAGCGCGAAAAGCTGCTCTTCCGAGACATCGAAGATCGGGCTGCGCAGCACGGCGGCCAGCGACAGATCGTCCTCGGGCTGGATGAGAAAGTGACCGAGTGCGATCAGGTCCTTCACCGCGATATGGCCAGGCAGGCTGAGCCGGTCGGCGCCGGCCACCGGGATGTGGCGGCGCTTCAACGCCCGTGTCAGCGCATGGACGAAGCGGTCGCGCTTGCGCACCAGCACCAGCACGTCGCCGGGCCGGAGTTTCTTGCCACGCCCTTCGATGACCTCGCCGCCGCCGATCCAGCCGGCAATGGTCGCTGCAACGTTTTCGGCAACGCGCACCGCCGGTGCGTGGGCGTGATCCACCGCTTGCGTCCAGTCGTCCGGTTCGTCGACGATGTCGGCGCCGAGCGAGGGCCAGACGTCGACATAGCCCGGCGCATCGTTGCGGATCGCCTTGTGGTCGAGCGGATCGGGATCGTGGCTGATGCCGCGCCGCACGTTCGGGTCAGCAAAGACACGATCCACCGCCGCAAGCACGTCGTCGGTCGAGCGAAACGACCAGGTTAGCTTGAGATCGGCGAAGGCGGCGGCGGCGGATCTGACTTTGCCGGCAAACAAAAGCCGGCTGTCGGCAAAGGAGTCCGGGGCGGCTCCCTGGAAGGAATAGATCGACTGCTTTTCGTCGCCGACCGCAAAGATGGTGCGGTGGACGGCGTCGCGTGCGCCGAGCCCGGCAAAGAACTCCTCCGCCAGCCGCTTGACTACCTCCCACTGGTCGGGACTGGTGTCCTGCGCCTCGTCGAGGAGGATGTGGTCGATGCCCTGGTCGAGCTTGTACTGCACCCATGGGCCGGCGTCGGGCCGCGCCAGTAGATGGACCGTGCGGGTGATCAGGTCGTTGAAGTCGAGGAAGCCGCGCGCGCGCTTCAATTGCTCGTAGCGGGCGATCAGCCAGTCGGCGATGGTCAGCGCCGCACGCGTGCCTTCCAGCATCCTGAACAAGGCCAGCCGGTCGGAGATTTCGAGAATGGCGTCGACCGCCGCCAGATATCGTTCAGCAAGATCGGGCAACCGGTCCAGCAATGCCCTCTTAAACGTCTTTGCCGGATCGTAAGGCTCGCCGTCGGCCCTCAGGAAAGCCTTGGAGAGCAAATTCAGGCGACGTACCGGATCCTCCTCGGCAAAGGCAAGGCGGGCGCATGGCAGCAGATTGTTCAGCACGATGCGCGCATCGGCGGCCTCGGCTGCCCGTGAAAAGGTGACGAGATAATCCGGCAGGAAGCCGGGCAGCGGCCAGACCGAGGCGGCTATACCTTCGGCCGTCTGGCCGGCGCGGAAATGGAACTCGTCGAACAGCGCCTGAAAACCATCGCCGCCGGCCGCGGCGATGAACGCACGCAAACCATCGCGCTTGCGCACGATCTCGGCCAGCAGTGCGTCGAGCCCATGCTCGCCGCCGCGCTCCAGCACGGTGGCGAAGGCCTCGGACAATGCCGCATCGCCTGCAACGCCGCCCGAAATCATGTCGCGGCGGGCGGCGGCAAACAGCGAAGCCTCCATTTGCGGATCGAGCATTTCGAAATGCGCAGGGATATTGGCTTCCAGCGGGAACTGATGCAGCACCGATTCGCAGAAGGCGTGGATGGTCTGGATCTTCAGCCCGCCCGGTGTTTCCAGCGCCTCGGCAAACAACCGCCGCGCCCGGCGCATGGTTTCGCGGTCGGGCTGGCGGCCGTCCAGCGCCTCTATCCGTGTCGAGAGCTCGGCATCGCCCAGGGCCGTCCATTGCGACAGCGTCGAAAACACCCGGTTCGACATGTTGGCGGCGGCGGCACGCGTATAGGTCAGGCACAGGATCTTGGACGGATCGGTGCCGCGCAGCAACAGCCGGATAACGCGCTGGGCGAGTACATGGGTCTTGCCCGATCCGGCATTGGCCGACACCCAGGCGGAATTGCGCGGGTCGGACGCGCTTGCCTGGCTCGCGGCAGTGTCGCTTGGAATGGGGTAGGCCTTTTTCATGCCTCCCCTCCCTCGTCATCGGCGTCGCCGCCGGCGGACCATTCGAGCACGCGGGCGAGATGGTCGTAGTCGCCGTCGGTCTCGCCCTCGCGGAACGGCAGCGCCCGCGACAGATAGCCGGTCGCCGGGTCGGCGTAGTGGATCAGCAGTTTTTCCAGCCGCGCCCACGCTTCTTCGGCGAGATCGGCGGCGGTTCGCGGCTTGCGGTTGTATTCGAGGATGGATTCCTCGAACACTTCGCCATTCGGCCTCAGCCGCACGAAGGCCAGTTGCGACGGCTCGCATGCGCCAAGCTCCTTGAAAGCGCCGCGCCTGAGCAGCGCGCCCTCGAGTGCCAGTTGCGGCGCGAGCAGCGTGTGCGCCTGTGCTTTGGATGGCGAGGAGCCGGTCTTGTAATCGAGGATGTCGGCCATGCCGCCGGCCAGCAGATCGATGCGATCGGCATAGCCGGACAGGGTCACACCGGATCGGCCCACACCGGTCTTTTCGGCGCGTTCCTCGGCGTACCGCCGTGCCACGGCTGCGGCCCGGCCGCGCTCCCATTCGATGATGCCGACGGCAAGCTTTTCGAAGCGTGGCCACCACACCGCCTCGACATCGGCCGGCAGCGCCGCCTCGGCAAAGCAGGAGCGGCCTGCGGCGATGAGCCCGTCCAGCGCCTCCGGCGCGCGCGGGTCGGCCACCCTCGCCGAGAAGAGGTGCAGAATTGCGTGAAACAGCGTGCCACGCTCGGCAGCGCCCGGATCGCGAATGACCGGATCGAGCGGCATCAGGCCGAGTATCCTTCTGGCATAGACCGCATAGGGATCGCGGCGCAGCGTTTCGATCTCGGTGACCGAGAAGTGGTGCGGCCGCGCGGCGAGCGGCGGTTTCGGCTGCGGCCGCGGCGCAAAGTCCTGCTTTTCGCCGGCATCGAGCACACGCGCCCAGGCAAGCAGTTCGTCGCCGCGCCGGCGAAGTGCAGCAGCGTGGTCCTCGCCGACGAATGTAAGGATGCGCTGCAGCCAGCGCGAAGGTACCGACGGTGCATCGCCGGAGCGGCCGGAGCGAGCCAGCACCACTTTTTTGGCGCCCATGGCCATCTGGAAATCATGGGCGGCAAGGCCGATGCGCCGCTCGGGCGGTTCAAGATCGATGCCGGTCTTCATCAGCCGCGACATGAAGCGGTCGCTCTCCGGCTTGCGCGGCCACACGCCTTCGTTGAGCCCGCCGACGACCAGCGTGTCGACATCCTGAAGCCGCGCTTCCAGCACACCCCAGATGGCGATGTTCCTGTCGGTGCCCTGCGCCGGCTTGACCGTCTCGGGCGCGATCAGCGCCTCCATCACGTCAGGCCATTCGTCAGCGGCGAAGGAGAACGACACCGAGGCCGCGACCAGCTCGCGCAAGAGCTCGGCGAGCTTTTCGCCGGCATCGCCCGCATAGAGTTCGCTCGGGCTGCCGTCAGCGGCGCGGCCGAGACTTTCGAGCGCAACGACGCTGGCGCGCACAAGGGTGGCAAGATCGGCATTCTCGTCGCCGCGAAAAGCAACCAGCGGCGCCAGCGCGGCCGTTAGCCGGATCAGCAGGTCGCGCGCCTGTTCGATGCGCCTGACCGAAAGCCGCGGCCACCAGAAGGGTGGGCGGCGATTGCCGCTGCCGTCGAATTCGAGGAGCCGGGTGTCGAAGAGCTGCGGCAGCGACGCCACGTCCGGACGCCCTGTGCCACCGCGCAGCGCCACAAGTTCGACGATTTCGGCCGCATGGCGCACGCTTGCCCGCTCCAGGCCGAGGCCAAGCAGGGGATGCTTGAGCAGCGACAGCAGGGCAACGGGGTCGCCCGGGCGGAAGGCTGCCTGAAGCGCCAGCCTGAGCAGGCTGGCGGCTGGTGTGTTGATCAGCGGCGTGCCGCCGGAATCGTCGGCGGCAACGCCGAAGCGCAGCAGCTCGACGGAGCCG
>NZ_JAMYRK010000077.1:0-26178 GCF_040321335.1 Mesorhizobium sp. M0437 | reverse complement strand
GCACAACGCGCTCACATTCGCTCCCGGCGCGCTCGCCAACCTGACAAATTCCAGCTTCTGTTTCATCGCGCTCGTGTCCTCGAATGGCATCCCGACCCTCCCGGCGCAAAGCGCGCCAAACTGTTCGCGATGTCCTCGCACACCTGTTCGCGATGTCTCCGGTCCAAACACCCCCCTGAGGGGGAGATGTCCGGCAGGACAGAGGGGGGCGCGAAGGATCACTCCGGTCAAAATCACTGTGCCGCGGAACTCGCTTCCGGGGGGACGCGCAGCCACAGCGCTTTTTCGCCGAGGCTGCCAACCATGCCTGCGTGTGCTGCGCGCTCGGCATCGGTCAGGCGCGACGGCAAGGCGATCGGCCGCACACCGATCGAAATATCGATGTCGTCGACATCCTGCCTGCCGCCCGCCGGAGTCAGGATGCTGTCGAGGATAAGGCTTGCCTGCTTGCCGCCGATGAGCTCGATATAGACCTCGGCCAGCAATTCCGAATCGAGCAGCGCGCCGTGCCTGGTGCGGCGGCCGTTGTCGATGCCGTAGCGGCGGCAGAGCGCGTCGAGCGAATTGGGGCCCATCGGATGCTTGCGGCGCGCCAGCGCCAGCGTGTCGACGATCCGTCCCGGATCGATGGCCGGATGGCCAAGCCGGCCGAATTCGAGATTGAGGAAGCCGATGTCGAAGCCGGCATTGTGCGCGACCAGTTTGGCGCCGTCGATGAAGGCCAGAAACTCCTCGGCGATCTCCATGAAAGTCGGCTTGCCCTGAAGATCGGCGGCGCTGATGCCGTGCACGGCCTGCGCCTCGTGATGGATCTGGCGGCCTTGCGGGTTGATGTATTTGTGGAAGGTTCGGCCGGTCGGGAAGCGGTTGACCAGCTCGACGCCGCCAAGCTCGATGACGCGGTCCTCGCGCGTGTCGAGGCCGGTGGTTTCCGTATCGAAGATGATCTCACGCATCGAATCAGTCCACTGGTGCCGGCATCATTCTAGCCGAATCACGCCAGGAACAAAATGGCAACAAGTAATGCGGGCTGCAAGCCTCCTAACCAGGTCTGGCTGCCTTATCCACGACTAGTTCGGCGCTGATGGCCTTGACGGCCGCGCGAGTGGCGTCAAAGCCCTGACCGGTGTCGATGACAAAGTCGGCGCGCCGGCGCTTTTCGGCGTCAGGAACCTGCCTGGCCAGGATCGACGCCAGTTTCTCCTCGTTCATACCCGGCCGCGCCAGCACGCGGGCGCGCTGGACTTCGGGCGGCGCGGTGACGACCACGACCTTGTCGACGCGGTTGCGGCCGCCGGTCTCGAACAGCAGCGGTATATCGAGCACGGCAAGCGGCGCGCCGGCGGCACGATGTTCAGCCAGGAAGGCATCGGCATCGGCACGGACCAGCGGATGGATGATCGCTTCCAGCCGTTTCAGCGCGGCGGCGTCGCCGAGCACCCGCTCCGCCAGTGCCGCGCGGTCGACCGCACCGGATCTGGTGGTGCCGGGAAAGGCCGCCTCGACCAAGGGCGCGGCCTTGCCGGCATAAAGCCGATGCACAGCCTCGTCGGAATCATGGACCGGCACGCCGGCTTCGGCGAACATCTTGGCCGCGGTCGATTTGCCCATGCCGATCGATCCGGTGAGGCCGAGCACGATCATTTTATCGCGCCGATATCGGCAATAATTATTTGCCGCAGTTCGGCGGTGACTTCTGGCCTGATGCCGAACCAGCGCTCGAAGCCGGGCACCGCCTGGTGCAGCAGCATGCCGAGCCCATCGACGGTTCTCAGGCCGCGCGCTTTGGCGGTAGCAAGCAGCGGCGTCTCCAGCGGCACGTAGACAATGTCGGTGACGATGGCGCGGTCCGGCAGTCTGCCTGGATCCGCGGACAGGCCTTCATTGCCATGCATGCCGAGCGCTGTCGTGTTGACCAGCAGGCCGGCATCTTCGAGCAATTCGCCGGTCGCCGCGAGGTTGTGGGCGGAAACGCCGGCACCGAAGCGGTCGCGCAGCTCCTGCGCCCTCGCAAGCGTCCGGTTGACGATGCGGATGTCGCTGACGCCGCGCTGCTTCAGCGCATGGATGACCGCGCGAGCGGCGCCGCCGGCACCGAGCACCACGGCGGGGCCGTTGGCCGCCCAGCCCGGTGCATATTCGTCCAGATTGGCGGCAAAGCCATGGGCATCGGTGTTGCCGCCGCACAATTCGCCATTCTCGAACCACAGCGTATTGACCGCACCGATCTGTTCGGCGTCGGCGTCGCGTCGCGCCGCCAGTGCGAAGGCGGCTTCCTTGTGCGGGATGGTGACGTTGCCGCCGCGATAGCCTTGTGCCTGCAGCGCCTGCAGGAATTCGGCAAAGGCCTCCGGTGCAACGTCGATGGCCTCGTAGACGCCGTCGATGCCGTATTTCACCAGCCAGTGGCCGTGGATCTTCGGAGACCTGGAATGCGCGATCGGGTGGCCGGTGACGAAGGCTTTTTTTGGGGCCTCAGCCATCGATCGCCCCGAACTCACGCAGCTTGGCCAGCACCGGCAAAAGTGGCAAGCCGACAATAGTAAAATAGTCGCCTTCGATTTTTTCGAACAGCTGGATGCCTTCGCCTTCGATCTGGTAAGCGCCGACGCTGGACAACGCCTTGGCGCCGACGCGCGCCAGATGGCGGCCGATGAAGGCCGGATCGAGCTTGCGCATGGTCAGGCTGGCGATGCCGACATGCCGCCATAGAACCTGGCCGTCACGGCCGAGCACGACGGCGCTGTTGAGATGATGCGTCTTGCCCGACAGCGCCAGCAGATGACGGCGCGCTCCTTCCATGTCGGCCGGCTTGTGGAACAGCTCGTCGCCGAGCGACAGCGTCTGGTCGCAGCCGAGCACCAGGGCGCCGGGCTTGCGCTCACTGACGTCGGTGGCCTTGGCTTCAGCGAGCACCAGGGCGACGTCCTCCGGCGACACGCCAGTATTCTGCAGCGGCGCCTCGAGCGCGCGCTCATCGACAGAGGCCGGAACCGCTTCGACAGTGACGCCGGCATTGACGAGCAGCGCCTTGCGGAACGGGCTGCCCGAGGCAAGGATGATTTTTTCAGCCATTTTTTCACCCGGTTCCTGACACTAGGGTGTGTCGAGATTCAGGTCAGGCCGAGCCGAAAACGGTGGCTTCCGAGAACCGGAGCGGAGCGTACTTTTCGTACGTGAGCACCGGAAGCGCAGGAAACCGCCGTTTGCAGGCCGGCATCACCTGAATATCACACGCCCTACCGCGTCTTGCCGCGCAGGGCAACGATGGCCGCCGCCGTCTCCTCGATCGAACGGCGACTGACGTCGATCATCGGCCAGCCGTGCCGCGTGCATATCTGGCGGGCATAGGCGAGCTCTTCGGCGATCGCGGCGCGGTCGACATAGTCGGTCGGTTCGTAGGCGCTGGTGCCGAGAATGCGGTTCTGCCGGACCTGCGAGATCCGTTCGGCGGTGGCGACCAGGCCAACGATCAGCGGCCTCGTGGCATTGACCAGGCTTTCGGGCACCGGAACGCCGAGCACGATCGGGATGTTGGCGGTCTTGATGCCGCGATTGGCGAGATAGATGCTGGTCGGCGTCTTCGAGGTGCGGGAGATGCCGACGAGCACGATGTCGGCATCATCCATATTGGCCGGCAGCTGGCCATCGTCATGCTCCATGGTGAAGTTGAGCGCGTCGATGCGGCGGAAATATTCGGCGTCCAGCACATGCTGGGCACCGACGCGGCGGCCGGCCGGCGTGCCGAGATAGGACTGGAACACCGTCAGCACCGGTTCCAGCACCGAGACGCAAGGCAGGCCCATGGCCGCGCAGCGTTCGTCGATGCCGCGGGCAAGCTTCTGGTCGACCACCGTATAGAGGATGATGCCCGGCTCCTCCTCGATATCCTCGAACACCTTCGTCACCTGCTTTTCGGTGCGGATGAGCGGGTAGATATGTTCGATGGCGCGCGCGTCCTTGTATTGCGCGGAAGCCGCGCGGCCGGCGGCCAGCAGCGTTTCGCCGGTGGCGTCGGAAATCAGGTGAAGGTGAAAGAAGCTCTGCGGTTTGTTCACAGGATACATTCCAGGCTGTGGGCCGATGTGGATAAGCCGGGCGGGAAACTCGGCCACCGCAAAGCGACTGTATCAGATGGCGGTTTGTCCACAATTCGATGTGCTGTCGGCTTCTCCGGGCGGTTGGGGACAAGTCCGGGGACGGAGCTTTTTGCCTTCGCTTCATCCACAGGGGCAATTTCCCTGGCCTGGCGGCAACGCATTGACTCCAGTCGTAAATTCGCGGTTTTCCACAAAGTCCTGCAATCCCGTTGGAGAAGCGCGCGACAATATGCTGGCTGGTCTTTTCGAGGGCAAAGCGGGACAGCAGACAACCACCACAACCAACAGACTCTTAGAATCATAAGATTCCTAAAAATAGAATATTTAATTATAGGGAAGCCTGGAAAGGCGAGCGCTCAATGCCTCAAGACCGGATCGTGCTGGACGTGTTGAGAGGCAAGGGGGCGTTTCCGCCACCGCTCTGGATGATGCGCCAGGCCGGCCGCTATCTGCCGGAATACCGGGAGACGAGGAGACGGGCCGGATCCTTCCTCGATCTTTGCTACGACCCGGATCTCGCCGTCGAAGTGACGCTGCAGCCGATCGAACGCTTCGGCTTCGATGCATCGATCCTGTTTTCCGATATTCTTGTCGTGCCGCATGCGCTCGGCCGCGACGTGCGCTTCGAGGAAGGACGCGGCCCGCTGCTGACGCCGATCACGGCTGCGGAAATTGCGGCTCTCGACGGCGAAACGTTTCACGTGAATCTCGAGCCGGTCTACGAGACGGTGCGGCGGTTGCGCGCCAGACTGCCTGATGAAACGACGCTGATCGGCTTCTGCGGTGCGCCCTGGACGGTGGCGACCTACATGATTGCCGGCCACGGTACGCCCGACCAGGCGCCGGCCAGGCTGTTCGCCTATCGCGAGCCGGCGGCCTTTCTTCGGCTGCTGAAGGTGCTCGCCGATCATTCGGCTGCCTATCTGATCCGCCAGATCGCGGCCGGCGCCGACGTGGTGCAGATCTTCGATTCGTGGTCAGGCGTGCTCGACGAAGCGTCTTTCGAATTGTTCTGCGTCGAGCCGGTGGCCTCGATCGTCCGGCAAGTGAAGGCTGTCCATCCCAATGTTCCGATCATCGGCTTTCCCAAGGGCGCGGGAGATCACTATCGAAGCTATCGCCAGAAGACCGGCGTGACCGGGCTGGGCCTCGATTGGACCGTGCCCTTGTCGAGCGCGAAGGAATTGCAGCGTGACGGCGCCGTGCAGGGCAATCTCGATCCGCTGCGGCTTGTAGCCGGCGGCAAGGCGCTTGACGACGGCGTGGGGGCGATCCTGAAGGCGCTGGGCGACGGGCCGCTGATCTTCAATCTCGGCCACGGCATCACGCCCGAGACGCCGCTGGCGCATGTCGAGCGGATGGTCAAGCTGGTGCGGAGCGCATCGTGACGATGATGGGCGCGGACAATGCGAACGGCACCAACACCGGTAAGGGCGCGATGCGCCGCGCGGCAATCGCGATCGCCATTTTCCTGGTGCTGGCCGGGCTGCTGTTTTTCTTCGGGCCCGATGATTTCTATCCCTGGGCGAAGGCGATCCATGTGATTGCCGTCATCTCCTGGATGGCTGGCATGCTCTATTTGCCGCGCTTGCTGGTCTATCATGCCGATGCCGAAAAAGGCTCCGTCCAGTCGGAGACTTTCAAGGTGATGGAGCGCCGCCTGCTGCGCGGCATCATCAATCCGGCAATGGTGATCACCTGGGCATTCGGCCTTTGGCTCGCCTGGAAAGGCTTTGGTTTTCAAGGCGGCTGGCTGCATGCCAAGATCGCTGCGGTGGTTGGCCTGTCGGCCGTGCATGGCTATCTCGCCGGCGCCGTCCGCAAATTTGCCGAAGACCGCAATGAAAAATCGGCAAGGCACTGGCGGATCGTCAATGAGATCCCTACATTGCTGATGATCGTCATCGTCGTCCTGGTAATCGTGAAACCGTTCTGACGTCTTCGGTTGCCCGCAAAAGGCGGCTTGCTCTTTCAACCGACCGACGATAAAAGACGGGTCTTCCTTCCCGTCATGCGCCGCCCATTTATCGCTTCGGCCGCGCCCGGCATTTGTCGCATCCCGCCGATATTTTTCCCAAAGCTTACTCAGAGTCCGTCTAATGATGCAAGAAATGAAACTCACAGAGTTCAAGAACAAGAAACCGCCAGAGCTGATCGCTTATGCGGAATCGCTCGAGGTCGAGAACGCCAGCGTCATGCGCAAGCAGGAGCTGATGTTCGCGATCTTGAAGAGGCTGGCGACCCAGGATATCGAGATCATCGGCGACGGCGTCGTCGAAGTGCTGCAGGACGGTTTTGGTTTCCTGCGCTCCGCCAATGCCAATTATCTGCCGGGTCCCGACGACATCTATATTTCACCGTCGCAGATCCGGCGGTTCTCGCTGAAGACCGGCGATACGGTCGAAGGGCCGATCCGCAGCCCGAAAGAGGGCGAGCGCTATTTCGCGCTGCTCAAGGTCAACACGATCAATTTCGACGACCCGGAAAAAATCCGCCACAAGATCCATTTCGACAATCTGACCCCGCTTTATCCGACCTCGCGGCTGAAGATGGAGATGGAGGTTCCGACCTCGAAGGACATTTCGGCGCGCGTCATCGACCTGGTGGCGCCGCTCGGCAAGGGCCAGCGCGCCCTGATCGTGGCGCAGCCGCGCACCGGCAAGACGGTGCTGTTGCAGAACATCGCCCATTCGATCACCACCAACCATCCGGAATGCTATTTGATCGTGCTTCTGATCGACGAGCGGCCGGAGGAAGTCACCGACATGCAGCGCTCGGTGAAGGGCGAGGTGGTATCCTCGACCTTCGACGAGCCGGCGGTGCGCCACGTCCAGGTTGCCGAAATGGTCATCGAGAAGGCCAAGCGCCTGGTCGAGCACGGCCGTGACGTCGTCATCCTGCTGGATTCGATCACCCGCCTCGGCCGCGCCTACAACACCGTCGTGCCGTCATCCGGCAAGGTGCTGACCGGTGGTGTCGACGCCAACGCGCTGCAGCGGCCGAAGCGCTTCTTCGGTGCTGCCCGCAACATCGAGGAAGGCGGCTCGCTGACCATCATCGCGACGGCGTTGATCGATACCGGCAGCCGCATGGACGAGGTCATCTTCGAAGAGTTCAAGGGCACCGGCAATTCGGAAATCGTGCTCGACCGCAAGGTGGCGGACAAGCGCATCTATCCGGCCATGGACATCCTCAAATCCGGCACCCGCAAGGAGGACCTGCTGGTTCCGCGCCAGGACCTGCAGAAGATCTTCGTGCTGCGCCGCATCCTGGCGCCGATGGGAACGACCGACGCCATCGAGTTCCTTATCGACAAGCTCAAGCAGACCAAGACCAACGCGGATTTCTTCGATTCGATGAATACGTAAAGGGGGCAAGGCGCTGTCCCGCCGGCGTTCCGGTTCTGTGCACCTCGACCTATCGACGGCGCAACTGCCGCTCGAGTTCCTCAGCGTCGGTTATCACCGGCAGGCAGACCTGCCCCGTGCAGAGCCAGGCGCCGGGCTCGGTCGTTGGCGGCAGGACGCCGCCTGGCAAGGCTGGCAGATTTGTCGCCGAGCCAACAGGCACGACGACGTCCACCCGGCGCGGGTCTGGATTTCGATTCGCAACCGGAACAAGCCTTAGAGTCTCCGGTCTATCCACGATCACCAGCTTCAGCGGTTCAAGCGCCAAGGCACAGGCATTGACTATACCCGCCTGGCCATAGCCCTGGTGCTCCGCCCGCCCGCCCGCGTGCTCTGCGACTGTCCAGGCTTTTTCCCAGAGATCGAGATCGCCCGAAAGCGACGACAATCGGACCAGGGCTTCGATGATCTGGCCGGTAGCGGAAGGAATGGCTTCGTCGACATCGCCGCGGATGCGGATCGGCACATCCGCGCTGTCGGACGCGGTCAGATAATAGCCGGTCTTGTCGCTGTCCCGGTGCCAAAGATCGAGTTGCTCAATGAAGTTCCCGGCGCGATCGATGTAGTCGGGATTGCCGGTCGCCTCGAACAGTGAGATGGCGGCGTTGGCCATGGCGGCATAGTCGCTCGACAGAGCCGGAAACAGCTTCTTTGCGCCGAGCATCGAATGCGGCAGGCGGCCGTCACGTCCGGCAGCCGCAATCGCGGCAAAGGCCGTTGCCGCCGCTTCGATCCAGTCGGATCGGCCAAGCGACCGTCCGGCCTCGGCAAGGGCTGCGATCATCAAGCCGTTCCAGTCGGTCAGGGCCTTGCCGTCACGCCCGGGCCGCACGCGCTGTTCCCTCGCTGCCAGCAGCCTTTGCTTGAGCGGAACCAGAAGGTCACGATCGACGACGCTCTGCGCCTGTTGAGCATCAGTCTGGCAAATGATCGGCTTGCCTTCCCAACCATGCGGATCGGCAAGCGTGAAGTATTTGAAAAACAATGCTGAATCGTCGCCAGGGGCTGCCTCGAGCTCATCCCTGCTCCAGGTGTAGAACAACCCCTCCTCGCCCTCGCTATCGGCATCAAGGCTGGCGGCGAAGGCATCGCCCTCGACTCGCATTTCGCGCAACAGCCAGGCAATGGTCTCTTCGATTCGCAGCCGGAACAATTCCTCGCCGGTTGACGCATAGGCCCAATTGCACAAGCGGATGAGCTGGGCATTGTCGTAGAGCATTTTTTCGAAATGCGGGACCAGCCATTCGGCGTCGGTCGAGTAGCGGCTGAGTCCGCCGCCAATATGGTCATAGATGCCACCGGCCAGCATCTTTTCGAGGCTGAGGAGAACGGCGTCGCGGTGCGATGCGGTGCCGTCGCGCAGCCAGGTCAGCCAGAGGCTCTGCATGAACGGCGCGTTGGGGAATTTCGGCGCGCCGCGCAGACCGCCCAAATCGCGGTCGATCATGCCGTCAATGCCATTGGCGAGGTTCGCCAGCATGCCGCGGTCGAGCACGGCCTTGGCATGGCTGCCCGCCAGCCGCGTCTCGACATGCGTGGTCAGCCCGTCGGCACTCTGGTTAACGCTTTCTTTCTTCTCCCGCCAAGCCTTGTCAACCGCCTCCAGCACCTGGACGAAACCCGGCCGGCCGTAGCGGGCTTCGCGCGGAAAGTAAGTGCCGCCCCAGAACGGCTTGCCCTCCGGCGTCAGGAACATGGTCAGCGGCCAGCCGCCCTGCTCGCCCATCGAGGACAGCGCCGCCATGTAGATCTGGTCGATGTCGGGGCGCTCCTCGCGGTCGACCTTGATATTGACGAAGAGACGGTTCATGACGGCGGCGACGTCGTCGTTCTCGAAGCTCTCATGCGCCATGACGTGGCACCAATGGCACGCGGCGTAGCCGACAGAGAGCAGGATCGGACGCTGCAGCACCTTTGCTTCGGCCAGAGCGGCGGGCGACCATGGCCGCCAGTGCACTGGATTGCCGCTGTGCTGCTGCAGATAGGGGCTGGCCTCTTCGGCAAGCAGGTTTTGTGCAGGCAATGTCACGGCACTACTCGATGCGGATTGAACAGGCATAGCTAGGGCGCTTCGGCAGAGCGGGCAAATGATTTCAAAAGACTCCATCGTGGCGCTGTCGAGCGGGCGCCTGCCGGCCGGCATTGCGGTGATCCGGATTTCCGGGCCGCAGAGTCGATTCGCTGTCGAAACGATTGCTGGATCGAAGGTGCCAAACCGCGTTGCCACCTATCGCAAGTTCCGGGCGCTCGACGGATCGGTGCTGGACAGCGGCCTGGTCGTCTTCTTTGCCGGCCCCGACAGTTTTACCGGCGAGGACGTTGCAGAGTTCCATGTGCATGGCGGGCGCGCCGTTGTGGCGAGGATGCTGGAAACGATCGCCTCCTTCGACGGCGTCAGGCATGCCGAGCCTGGCGAACTCACCCGCCGCGCCTTTCTCAACGGCAAGCTCGATCTGGTCGAAACCGAGGCGCTGGCCGATCTCATCAACGCTGAAACCGAGGCGCAGCGGCGCTTTGCCGTTCACAACGCCCAAGGCGTGCAGAGCGAAGTCTATCTGGGCTGGCGCCGACGGCTGATCCACGCCCGCGCGATGATCGAGGCCGAGATCGACTTTGCCGACGAGGATGACGTGCCGGGCTCGGTCGCTGATACGGTCTGGTCCGATGTCCGGGCCATGATCGACGAAATCGAGCGCCACGTCGCCGGCTTCCGCGCTGCCGAAATCATCCGCGACGGGTTCGAAGTGGTAATCCTCGGCGCACCGAATGCCGGCAAGTCCAGCCTGTTCAACGCCTTGGCGCGGCGCGAAGCGGCCATCGTCACCGACGAGCCGGGCACGACCCGCGACCTGCTCGAGGTGGTACTGGACCTGGAAGGGGTGCGGGTCAGGGTAACCGACACCGCCGGTCTGCGCGAGGCGCCCGGCAAGATAGAGGCGATCGGCATCGAGAAGGCCAGGACCAAGGCGCACAGCGCCGATCTGCTGTTGCTGCTTGAGGATCTGGCGGAGCCAATCGCAATCGGTGTGCCGCCGGGCGACATTCAGGCGCTGAGGGTTGGAACAAAAATTGACCTGCTGGGGGGTAAATCGCCCTCGCCTGCGGTGCACTATGATTTCGCTATCTCGACGCGGGACGGCACGGGTCTGGCCGAACTGCTGGACGAGATCGGGCGTCGTGCCGCAGTCCAGATCGGCAAGGCCGGCGATGTCCTGCCGTCGCGGCTGCGGCACGTCGAGCTGCTCAACGAGACGAAACGCTTCCTGCTCGCAGCAGTGGTCAGTGGTGATCGCGGGCAGGAGCTACGGGCCGAGGAACTGCGCCTGGCGGCGGATCGGCTTGGACGCATCGTTGGGGCGGTCGATGTCGAGGATATGCTGGACGTTATCTTTTCGCAGTTCTGTATCGGCAAATGACTCACGTGAAACATTGCCAAATGCCGAGATGCGGGCGTGTCGCTAGCTTACTCGCATAGTGGCGGGAAGCCGGTGATGATTCACGTGAAACACGTAGCGATGAACGCAGACGGAATTGTTTCACGTGAAACGACTAGTTGGTGTCCTTGACAGTGCAGGCTCACGGGCACATGTGTCGGCAGATTTGAATCGGAATATACAAATGACCAATCGCTACGATGTGGTGGTGGTGGGCGGCGGTCATGCTGGGTGCGAGGCGGCTAGTGCGGCCGCGCGGGCTGGCGCCAGGACGGCGCTGGTGACGCTGCGTTTCGACACGATCGGCGTGATGTCTTGCAATCCGGCGATCGGCGGCCTCGGCAAGGGCCATCTGGTTCGCGAGATCGACGCCATGGACGGGCTGATGGGGCGCGTCGCCGATGCCGCCGGCATCCAGTTCCGCCTGCTCAACCGCCGCAAGGGGCCAGCCGTGCGTGGTCCGCGAACACAGGCCGACCGAAAACTTTATCGCCTCGCCATGCAGGCGGCAATCCGCCAGCAGGCTGGCCTCGATGTCATCGAAGGCGAGGTGCTGGATTTCGAAATCAACAATGGGGGAATCGACGACGGACGCATCGCGGCGGTGCTGCTGGCGGATGGTAGCCGGCTCGCCTGCGGCGCCGTGGTGCTGACGACCGGCACTTTTCTGCGCGGGCTGATCCATATCGGCGAGAAGAAGATCGTCGCCGGCCGCATGAACGAGCAGGCGAGCGTCGGCCTGTCGGCGACGATGAGCCACGCCGGCTTCAGGCTCGGGCGGCTGAAGACCGGCACGCCGCCGCGGCTGGACGGCAGGACGATCGATTGGGCGTCACTGGAGAGCCAGGCGGCGGACGAGGACCCCGTGCCGTTCTCGCTGCTGACCGATCGCATCGAAAATCCGCAGATCCATTGCGGCATCACCCGAACGACCAATGCGACGCACGAGCTGATTCGCGCCAATCTCGGCCGCTCGGCCATGTATTCGGGGTCGATCGAAGGCGTCGGGCCGCGTTATTGCCCGTCGATCGAAGACAAGATCGTCAAGTTCGGTGACCGCGAAGGCCACCAGATCTTTCTGGAGCCCGAAGGGCTGGACGACGACACGGTGTACCCGAACGGCATTTCGACCTCGCTGCCCGAGGACGTGCAGCTCGACATCCTGAAGACCATTCCGGGGCTGGAGCGGGCAACGATGCTGCAGCCGGGCTATGCCATCGAGTATGATCATGTCGATCCACGCGAGCTCAAGCCGACGCTGGAAACCAAGCGGATCGCCGGCTTGTTCCTCGCCGGACAGATCAACGGCACCACCGGCTACGAGGAGGCCGGCGCGCAAGGGCTGCTTGCCGGCTTGAATGCGGCGCGCAAGGCGTCGGCGAGCGAGGAAATCGTGCTCAGCCGCACCGAAGCCTATATCGGCGTGATGGTCGACGATTTGACCAGCCGCGGCATTGCCGAACCCTACCGCATGTTCACCTCGCGGGCCGAGTTCCGGCTATCGCTCCGAGCCGACAACGCCGATGAGCGGCTGACGCCACTGGCGATAAGGCTGGGGATTGCCTCGCCGGAGCGGATGCAGCGGTTCAACAATAGTATGCAAGACCTTGAGAAGGCGCGACAGCTCGCCCTCGGCACCACCATGACCCCCAATGAGGCAGCGCGCCATGGGCTCGAAATCAACCGGGACGGCGTCCGCCGCTCGGCCTATGAGTTGCTGGCCTATCCCGGCGTCGACATCGCCTGGCTGGCGAGGGTCGAGCCGGCTTTCGCGGCGATCGACAGCAAAACGGCCGAACGTCTTGAAACGGAAGCCAAATATTCTGTCTATCTCGACCGGCAGCAGGCCGATGTTTCGCAGATCAGGCATGAGGAGAGCAGGCTTATTCCCAAATCGCTCGACTTTGCTTCTGTTCCCGGCCTGTCGAACGAGTTGAAGCAGAAGATGCTGGCACGCCAGCCGCGCTCGATTGCCGATGCGCAACGCATGGAAGGCATGACGCCGGCGGCGCTGGCGATTATTGTCGCCCATGTCCGCAATGCCGAGGCGGCCGCGCGAAAGCAGGTCGCGTGAGCGCTGCGTCCTGGGCAAACCTGCAGGCGGCAGCGGGCCCGGTTTCACGTGAAACATTCGATCGCCTGGTCGAGTTCGAGGCCGTCTTCCAGAAATGGAACCGCCGGATCAATCTGGCCGCGCAATCGACGCAGGACGATGTCTGGCGCCGCCACATCCTCGACAGCGCGCAGCTGGCGCGAATCAAACCAAAGGCGAAGCGCTGGGTCGATCTCGGCTCCGGCGGTGGGTTTCCCGGCCTTGTGCTGGCCTTTTTGCTTGCCGAGCGGGACGGCGCCGGTATCGACCTGGTTGAAAGCAACCGGAAAAAAGCATCGTTCCTGCAAGCGGTCATCGGACAGTTCAGCCTGCCCGCCAAGGTTATCGCGCGCCGCATCGAAGACAGCTATCCTCTTGTTCCTGCACCGCAAATCGTCACAGCCAGGGCACTCACCTCGCTGCCCGGCTTGCTCGACCTGGCAGCACCGTGGCTGACCAAGGGGTCGCGCGGCCTGTTTCACAAAGGTCGGGATTACCGCGCCGAAGTGGCAGAAAGCGCTCAACGATGGTCTTTCGATCTGGTAGAACATGCCAGTGCAACCGACGCACAGGGCGTCATTCTCGAAGTATCCGACTTGCGACAGCACCCTGGCTTGTGACCGGCGACCCAAATGAATTTCTGGCATAGACCCATGATGAAGAACGGCCCCCGAATCATCACCGTCGCCAACCAGAAAGGCGGCGTCGGCAAGACGACGACCGCCATCAATCTGGCCACCGCGCTGGCGGCCATAGGCGAACAGGTGCTGATCGTCGATCTCGACCCGCAGGGCAACGCCAGCACCGGGCTTGGCATCGACCGGCGCGACCGCACCGTCTCGTCCTATGATGTGCTGACCGGCGAGCTGGATCTCGAAGCGGCGGCGATCCCGACGGCGGTGCCTGGCCTGTCGATCGTACCGTCGACGCTCGACCTGCTCGGCATAGAGATGGAAATCGCCTCGGCGCCGGATCGAGTGCTGCGGCTGCGCAACGCTCTGCGGGCTTCGGCTGAGCGCTCGGCCAATTTCGGCTATGTGCTGATCGACTGCCCGCCGTCGCTCAACCTGCTGACACTGAATTCGATGGCTGCGGCCGATTCGGTGCTGGTGCCGCTGCAGTGCGAGTTTTTCGCGCTGGAGGGCCTGAGCCAGCTTTTGGAGACGGTCGAGCAGGTGCGCCGCTCGATCAACCCCGACCTGACGATCCAGGGCATCGTGCTGACCATGTTCGACGGGCGCAACAATCTCGCCAACCAGGTGGTGCAGGATGTGCGGGCGCATATGGGCGACAAGGTCTATGAAACCGTCATCCCGCGCAATGTCCGCGTCTCCGAGGCGCCGTCCTACGGCAAGCCGGCGATTCTCTACGACCTCAAATGTTCGGGCAGCCAGGCCTATCTGCAGCTTGCTTCGGAAGTCATCCGCCGCGAGCGCAAATTGCGTGCCGCCTAGCAGTAACCAAAGCGATTCGATACCGAAACGATCTGGACGGACGATGAACGAAGACCCTTCGAGGAAAAGACTGGGACGGGGACTGGCGGCCCTGATCGGCGAAATCGATCGCCCGGCGGCACCGGAAAAGCCCGGGTTGGCGGCCGACGGCAAGGTGCCGATCGAGTTCCTCAGCCCTAACCCGAAAAACCCGCGCCGGCATTTTGGCGACGCCGACCTGACCGACCTCGCCCAGTCCATCCGCGAACATGGCGTGGTGCAGCCGGTGGTGGCGCGGCCGTCGAAAACCCAGCCGGGCCGCTATGAGATCATCGCCGGCGAGCGACGCTGGCGTGCGGCGCAACGCGCCGGGCTGACCGAAATCCCGATTATCGTGCGCGACGTCAACGATCGCACGGCGCTCGAACTGGCGATCATCGAAAACGTCCAGCGCACCGACCTCAACCCGGTCGAGGAGGCGCTCGGCTACCAGCAGCTGATCGACGACCATGGCTATACCCAGGCCGATCTCGGCCAGGTGATCGGCAAGAGCCGCAGCCATGTCGCCAACACGTTGAGACTGCTCAAGCTGCCCGACGTCATCCGCGACATGCTGGTCGACGGGGCGCTCTCTGCCGGCCACGCCCGTACCCTGGTGACGGCCAACGACCCGGCCGGGCTTGCCAAGCGGATCATCGATGAGGGGCTTTCGGTGCGCCAGGCCGAGGCCTTGGCGCAGCTGCCGGTCGGCGCGCCGTCGGCAAAACGCCAGCCCGCCGCACCGCCGCAAAAGGATGCCGACACGCTGGCGCTGGAGCGGCTGATGACCAGCACGATCGGCATGATTGTCACGATCGAGCACAACCAGCGCGGCGGCGTGATCAGCGTCGCCTACCGGACGCTGGAGCAGCTCGACGAGCTTTGCCGAAGGCTGAAGCGGGAGTAGGTAGGTTGCTAAAATTAGCCGGCAAATAAGATTTTTGCTGCCGTGCGGTGATTGGCGAAATCGTCGAAGTAGTTAATCTCCCCCCTTGAGGGGGAGATGGCCGGCAGGCCAGAAGGGGTCGTCAAATTTCAAGCGCCCACCTCCTCTGTCGTCGCGGAAGGGGCTGGTGTTCTACGCGCTGTGACCCCTCTGTCGCCTTTGGCGACATCTCCCCCTCAAGGGGGGAGATCAGGTGCGCTGCGCCAGCCTCGCGCTCTCCACCGCGATGCCGAGCAGGGCCTGGCGTGCCAGCGCGACCGACAGATCCGGCCGCCGGCGTGTCTGCAGCACCGCCGTCTGCAGGCGGTTGAGGGCGCGCCCGAGCGCCTCGCTGCTCCAGCGTTCGAGGGCTTTCTCGACCAGCTTGCGCCTGGAGAAAAACACCGGCGGGCGCGCCGCGGCAACGACCGAAGCGGCATTGCGGCCGCCGGCGTCCATCAGGCCGCGCATCGCCTGGATCGCCTGCAACTGCCGCATCGCCGATGAAAGTACCAGAAAGGGCTGGCCGCCGGACTGGCAATGGCGGGTGAAGGCGGTGTCGAAGTCGGCGATCCTGCCTTCGAGCAGGGCGTCGACGGCCGCATCGAAGGAGAGGCCGGAGACATCGCCGGATGTCGCCTTGACGTCGTCGAGGCCGATTTCGGCCTGGCCATGCGCATAAAGCACGAGCTTTTCGATCTCGCCGCGCGAGGCCAGCCGGTCGCCGCCGAGATTGCGGCGCAGCGCCTGCCGCGCCTCCAGCGTCATCGACATGCCGGCCTTGCGCAGTTCGTCGTCGATGACCGTGTCGATGTCCCTGGCCTCATCGGCGTAGCAAGGCAGAGCCATGGCATTGTCCGCCGCCTCCACCACGGCGCGCAGGCCGACGCCCTTCTTCAGGTCGCCGGCCTCGATGAGGATGATGGCGTCCCGCGCGGGCTCCGACGTCAGCGCCTTGACGTCGTCGGCAAGCGCCTTCTGAGCGTCGGCGTTGCGCACCCATAGCAGGCGCCGCTCCGAAAACATCGGCACGGTGCGGGCCTCGTCGAGCAGGCGGCCCTCGTCGCGATCGACTTCCGATCCGTCCAGCCTGACGACCGAGAACGGATCGTCGAGCGGCAGGCCGGTCTTGCCGGCAAAGGCCTTTGCCCGCTCGGCAACCAGCCCGCGATCGGGACCGTAAAGCAGCACGATCGAGACGCGCGGATCCGGCTTCGCGAGCCATGCATCGACCTCGTATGCTTTCTTTTGTGCCATGGGCGCTGATTAGCATGACGCGGGCGCGGGGTGAACGGCGCCGCCCTCCTTTCCTTCTCCCCCTTGTGGGAGAAGGTGGATTGGCGCGCAGCGCCAAGACGGTTGAGGGGTGCTGGCCGGAGCGCTGTTGGTGCCAAGCTGGAACACCCCTCATCCGACCGAGCTTCGCTCGGCCACCTTCTCCCACAAGGGGAGAAGGAGGTGCTCGCGCCGCCCAACCCGACGCATGCCTTATCTGGCGGGAAACCCGGCGCAATCATCTCCCAAATTGCGCGCCGGCGCGGAAGATCGACAAGAAATTTCGCCGACATATCTCCATCCTGTCGGCCGCGGGCAGCAGCCAGCGGCAGCGAAGCCGCGCCCGACGAATTGGCACTGGTCTGGCGGTGTGCAAGTATCCTGGCCGGGCAACAGTGGAGGACCGAGATCATGGCCGATGCCGGAATGCTGCGCTTCCATGTTCCGGAACCGGAAGTGCGGCCGGGCGGGACGCCGGATTTCTCCAATGTGAGCATTCCAAAAGCTGGCTCGGTGCCGCGCCCGAAGATCGACGTCGACCCGCGCGACATCCGCGATCTGGCCTTCTCGATCATCCGCGTGCTCAACCGCGCCGGCGAGGCGGTCGGGCCGTGGGCAGGGCTGCTTTCGGACGACGAGTTGCTGGAGGGGCTGCGCCATATGATGACGCTGCGCAGCTTCGATGCGCGCATGCAGATGGCACAGCGCCAGGGCAAGACCTCTTTCTACATGCAGCATCTCGGCGAAGAGGCTGTGAGCTGCGCCTTCCGCAAGGCGCTGTCGCGCGGCGACATGAATTTTCCGACCTATCGGCAGGCCGGCCTGCTCATCGCCGACGGCTACCCGATGGTCACGATGATGAACCAGATCTATTCGAACGAGGCCGATCCGCTGAAAGGGCGGCAATTGCCGATCATGTATTCATCGAAGGAGCACGGCTTCTTCTCTATCTCCGGCAATCTGGCGACGCAGTACATCCAGGCGGTCGGCTGGGCGATGGCCTCGGCAATCAGCAACGATTCAAAGATCGCCGCCGCGTGGATCGGCGACGGTTCGACCGCCGAGTCCGACTTCCATTCGGCGCTGGTGTTCGCCTCGACCTACAAGGCGCCGGTCGTGCTCAACGTCGTCAACAACCAGTGGGCGATCTCGACCTTCCAGGGCATCGCCCGCGGCGGCTCCGGTACTTTTGCCGCCCGTGGGCTCGGCTTCGG
The DNA here is from genome assembly GCF_040321335.1 of Mesorhizobium sp. M0437. Classification (NCBI taxonomy): domain Bacteria; kingdom Pseudomonadati; phylum Pseudomonadota; class Alphaproteobacteria; order Hyphomicrobiales; family Phyllobacteriaceae; genus Mesorhizobium; species Mesorhizobium sp. M0437. The sequence goes on along the minus strand of NZ_JAMYRK010000077.1, from coordinate 8,259 downwards.
TATTCCGTCGCTGCGCGTCGACGGCAACGACTATCTCGCCGTCCATGCGGTGGCCAAATGGGCGGCGGAACGGGCGCGCAGCAATCTCGGGCCGACGCTGGTCGAATACGTCACTTACCGCGTCGGCGCCCATTCGAGCTCCGACGACCCGTCGGCCTACCGGCCGAAGGCCGAGTCCGATGCCTGGCCGCTCGGCGACCCGATCGTCAGGCTGAAGAACCATCTCATCCAGCGCGGCGTCTGGTCGGACGAGCGCCACGCCCAGGCCGAGGCGGAAATCCTCGACACGGTGATTTCGGCGCAGCGGGAGGCCGAGCGCCACGGCACGCTGCATGCCGGCGGCAAGCCCTCGGCGCGCGACATGTTCGAGGGCGTCTATGCCGAGATGCCGCCGCATCTCAGGCGCCAGCGCCAACAGGCAGGGGTCTGACCATGCCGCGGCGGACCATGATCGAGGCGATCCGCGACGCCATGGACGTGTCGATGGCGCGCGACAGCCAAGTCATCGTGTTCGGCGAGGATGTCGGCTTCTTCGGCGGCGTCTTCCGCTGCACGCAAGGCCTGCAGGCGAAATACGGAAAGAGCCGCTGCTTCGATGCGCCGATCAGCGAATCCGGCATTGTCGGCGCGGCCATCGGCATGGCCGCCTACGGGCTGAAGCCTTGCGTCGAGGTGCAGTTTGCCGACTATGTATATCCGGCCTATGACCAGATTGTCTCGGAAGCGGCGCGGCTGCGCTACCGGTCGAACGGCGATTTCACCTGCCCGATCGTCGTGAGAATGCCGACCGGCGGCGGCATTTTCGGCGGCCAGACCCACAGCCAGAGCCCGGAGGCGCTGTTCACCCACGTCTCCGGCCTGAAAGTCGTGGTGCCCTCGAACCCGCATGACGCCAAGGGCCTGCTGATCGCGGCGATCGAGGATCCGGACCCGGTGATCTTCCTGGAACCGAAGCGGCTTTATAACGGGCCTTTCGACGGTCATCACGAGCGGCCGGTAACGCCATGGTCGAAACATGAGCTCGGCGAGGTTGCCGACGGCCATTACACGGTGCCGCTCGGCAAGGCGGTGATCCGACGGCCGGGTGCGGCGGTCACCGTGCTTGCCTACGGCACGATGGTCTATGTCGCCCGGGCGGCGGCCGAGGAGACCGGCATCGATGCCGAGATCATCGATCTGAGAACGCTGCTGCCGCTCGACCTCGAGACGATCGTCGCCTCGGTCAACAAAACCGGGCGCTGCGTGGTGGTGCACGAGGCGACGCTGACATCGGGGTTCGGTGCCGAACTTTCGGCGCTGGTCCAGGAGAACTGCTTCTACCATCTGGAAGCGCCGGTGGCGCGGGTCACCGGCTGGGACACGCCCTATCCGCATGCGCAGGAGTGGGACTATTTTCCCGGTCCCGCCCGGCTAGGCCGCGCGCTGGTCGAAACGATGGAAGCCTGAAGAGGGAACGATGGGCGAATATGTCATCAAGCTGCCCGATGTCGGCGAAGGCGTTGCCGAGGCCGAGCTCGTCGAATGGCAGGTCAAGGTCGGCGATCTCGTGCGCGAGGACGCCGTGCTTGCCGCTGTCATGACCGACAAGGCGACGGTCGAAATTCCGTCGCCCGTCGATGGCGAGATCGTCTGGTTGGGCGCCGAGATCGGCGACACGGTGGCGATCGGCTCGCCGATTGTCAGGTTGAAGGTGGCCGGCGAGGGAAATGTGAACGCAGGCGCGAAATCGGCGGAGGGTGAGGCGGCACCTACCCCCACCCCTAGCCCCTCCCCACAAGGGGGAGGGGGACGAGCTTCGGCCGCCAAAGCCGAAGCCAGGTCCAGCTCGCCCTTGGTCGGGCATGTGCCAAGAACCGAGGGCGCACGAACGGCGGATATGGAGTCCCCCTCCCCCTTGTGGGGAGGGGTTAGGGGTGGGGGTACTGCGCCGGCTTTCGGGGGTATAGCGCCGGTCGGTGCGCCGCGCCCCGGGGGAGAAAAGCCACTGGCCTCGCCGGCCGTCCGCCTCAGGGCGAAAGAGGCCGGCATCGACCTTCGGCAGGTCCCGGGAACCGGCCCGGCCGGCCGCATCCGGCACGAGGACATCGACGCCTTCCTGGCACGCGGACCCCGGCTCGCGAAGGCCCCTGGCCTCGCCCGCAACGAGGCGGTCGAGGACATCAAGATAGTCGGGCTCAGGCGAAAGATCGCCGAGAAGATGACGCTGGCCAAGTCGCGCATCCCGCATATCACCTATGTCGAGGAGATCGACGTCACCGCGCTCGAGGATTTGCGCGCCGCGCTCAACAAGGAGAAGCGGCCCGGCGCGGACAGGCCGAAGCTGACGCTGCTGCCGTTCCTGATGCGGGCGATGGTCAAGGCAATCGCCGACCAGCCCAATGTCAACGCACTGTTCGACGACGAAGCCGGCATCGTCCACCAGCATGGCGGCGTCCACATCGGCATCGCCGCGCAGACGGCTTCCGGGCTGATGGTGCCGGTGGTCAAGCACGCCGAGGCGCGCGACATCTGGGACTGTGCAGCCGAGGTTGTCAGGCTGGCCGAGGCGGCAAAATCCGGCACGGCGACGCGCGACGAGCTCTCGGGCTCGACCATCACCATCACTTCGCTGGGCGCCATGGGCGGCGTGGCGACGACGCCGGTGATCAATCATCCGGAAGTGGCGATCGTCGGCGTCAACAAGATGATGGTGCGGCCGGTATGGGACGGCAGCCAGTTCATCCCGCGCAAGATGATGAACCTGTCCTCCAGCTTCGACCACCGCGTCGTCGACGGCTGGGATGCAGCGGTATTTATCCAGCGGATAAAGACGCTACTGGAGACGCCGGCGCTGATTTTTGTGGACTGAGGAGATGAGAACGGTCGCAAAGGCCCCCTCGCCCGGCAGCATGGGGCGCCGGGACGCTGGCTCCCCCTTCTCCCCTTGTGGGAGAAGGTGTCGCCGAAGGCGACGGATGAGGGGTGCTCCAGCTTGGCACCTACCGCACTCCGTCCAACACCCCTCATCCGTCTCGGCGCTACGCGCCGATCCACCTTCTCCCACAGGGGGAGAAGGAAAGGCGCGCAGCGGCCGGATGGTGGGGCATTTATCCCCGAAAGGACGCAGCTGACATGAAGGAAATCTCCTGCAAGCTGCTGGTCATCGGCGCCGGTCCGGGCGGCTATGTCTGTGCCATCCGCGCCGGGCAGCTTGGCATCGACACGGTGATCGTCGAGGCAGGCAAACCGGGCGGAACTTGCCTCAATGTCGGCTGCATCCCGTCAAAGGCGCTGATCCATGCAGCCGAAGAGTTCGAAAAGCTCTCGCACATGGCCGGCGGCAAAAGTCCACTCGGCATAACGGTCGCGGCACCGTCGCTTGATCTCGCCGCGACCATTGCCTGGAAAGACGGCATCGTTAGCCGGCTGAACAACGGCGTCGCCGGCCTGCTGAAGAAAGCTGGCGTGAAGACGGTGCATGGCTGGGCGACATTTCGCGACGGCAAGACCGTTGCCGTCGAGACCGAGATCGGCATGCAGGTGATCCGAGCCGAAACGGTGGTGATAGCGACCGGCTCGGCGCCGGTCGAGCTGCCGTCGCTGCCGTTCGGCGGGCCGGTCATTTCGTCGACCGAGGCGCTGGCGCTGAGCGAAGTTCCGGAGAGGCTGGCGGTGGTCGGCGGCGGCTATATCGGGCTGGAACTCGGCATCGCCTTTGCCAAGCTGGGCGCCAAGGTGACCGTGGTCGAGGCGTTGCCGCGCGTGCTGGCGCAATATGATGCGGAACTGACCCGGCCGGTGGTGAAGCGGCTGGCCGAACTCGGCATCGAGGTGCTCGTGAACGCCAAGGCCAAGGGGCTGTCCACTAAGCGCGACGCGCTGCTGGTCGAGACGAATGGCGGCAAGAACGGCAAGATTGCCGCCGACAAGGTGCTGGTCACGGTCGGTCGCAAGCCGGTGACCGAAGGCTGGGGGTTGGAGCAGATCGACCTCGACATGGCCGGACCCTTCATCCGCATCGACGACCAGTGCCGCAGCTCGATGCGTGGTATCTTTGCCATTGGCGACGTCACCGGCGAGCCGATGCTGGCGCACCGGGCGATGGCGCAAGGCGAAATGGTCGCCGAGATCGTCGCCGGCCACAAGCGCAGCTGGGACAGACGAGCGATCCCGGCTGTCTGTTTCACCGATCCGGAGCTGGTCACCGCAGGCCTGTCGCCGGAGGAGGCCAAGACCCGTGGCGAGATCAAGGTCGGACTGTTTCCCTTCACCGCCAATGGCCGGGCGATGACGAAGTTGGGCGAGGACGGATTCGTCCGGGTAGTGGCGCGGGCGGACAACCATCTGGTGCTTGGCATCCAGGCCGTCGGCCAGGGCGTGTCGGAACTGTCGACGGCGTTTGGGCTGGCGCTGGAGATGGGCGCGACGCTGGAGGACATCGCCGGGACGATCCATGCCCATCCGACACAGGGCGAGGGTTTTCAGGAAGCGGCGCTGAAGGCGCTGGGGCATGCGCTGCATGTCTGAGGGCTCGCGCTCTCCCCCCTTGAGGGGGAGATGGCCGGCAGGCCAGAGGGGGTCGGTTCGACTGGATGCGACCTCCCTTGCGACAGATGGAGGTTGGCGCTCTACGCGAGGCGACCCCCTCTGTCGCCTTCGGCGACATCTCCCCCTCGAGGGGGGAGATTACGCAGCTCACCCTGCAAGCCGGCTAACCATTTCGTGCTGCGCATAGGCGCGGCCGAAGCGGTTGGCCAGGAACGCGTCGAGCGCGATGTCCTCCTGCTTGATGAAGCCCCTGGCCGGCAAGCTGCCGTCGGCGAGCATGTCGAGCACCGCGCAGATGGCCGATGCGGTGGTGATCTGGATGGCGCTGCGCACCGTTTCGCCGTCGCGCCTGGCGTAGATCTTGTTGGCGTAGGTCTCCTGCAGCAGACGGCCGTTCTTGCGGCCGCTGACGGTGACGAAGACGATAACCACGTCCTGCAGCGTTGCCGGCAGGGCGCTTTCGAAAATGTCCTTCAGCATATCGCGGCGGTGGCGCAGGCCGAGGTCGTTGAGCAGCGCCTTCATGATCGCGGCATGGCCGGGATAGCGGATGGTGCGATAGTTCAGCGTCCGCACCTTGCCTTTCAGCGTTTCGGCCAGCGTGCCCAGCCCGCCCGAGGTGTTGAACGCCTCGTAGGTGACGCCGTCGAGCGAGAATTCTTCACGCTCCTCGAGCGGCGGCACTTCGATCAGCTCGCCTTCGACGATCGCCTCGCAAGGCTCGCAATATTCGTTGATGACGCCGTCGGTGCTCCAGGTCAGATTGTAGTTCAGCGCATTCGACGGGTACTGCGGCAGCGCGCCGACCCGCATGCGCACGCTTTCCAGCGTGTCGAAGCGGCTGGCGAGATCGTTGGCAACTATCGAGATGAAGCCCGGCGCCAGACCGCATTGCGGGATGAAGGCGCTGCTGCCGGAACGCGCCAGTTCCTTGACCCGCCTGGTGCTGACAACGTCCTCGGTCAGATCGAGATAGTGCACGCCGGCGCTGGCCGCCGCCTCGGCGATGCGCGTGGTCAGATGGAAGGGCGCCGCGCTGAGCACCGCGAATTTGCCGGCCAGGGCCGCTTCGAGGGTGCCGGCGGCTTCGATGTCGAGTTCCAGCGTCTCGACCGTTTCAGGCAGTTCGGCCGCGCCGAGCTGCGCCGCCGAGCGGTCGACGAGCGTGACCTGGTAGTTGCCCGTGGAAGCCAGCATCTCGGCAATGGTCGAGCCGATCTTGCCGGCGCCGACGACGATGATTTCCTTCATGACCGGTCCCTCGCACCAATGCTAAATTCACGGTTAGAATCGCAGCTTGCCTGTCGAAAGGAAGCGTGAGATTGTACGAAACGCAGCCTCTCTTTGGGCAATGTGACGGTAAGGTTCGTCGAAATGCTCAGCGATGCCGACCAGGCTCTGCTTTCCCTGCTGCGCACCAATGCGCGCGCCTCGACCGCAGAACTGGCGCGGCGCCTCGGCGTCTCACGAACGACGGTGCAAAGCCGGATCGAGCGGCTGGAAGAGCGCGGCATCATCGCCGGCTACGGGGTCAGGCTGTCGCCGGATTACGAGCAGGGGCTGGTCAGGGCGCATGTCCTGCTCACCGTCACCCCCAAGCTTGCCGACAAGGTGGTGCGCAGCCTGCAGGCGCTGGCACCGGTTCGCACGCTGCACTCGGTTAGCGGCAATTTCGACATGATCGTCATCGTCGAGGCGCCGTCGATCAGGGATCTCGACACGCTTCTCGACCAGATCGGCGCCATGGACGGAGTCGAGCGCACGTCGTCGTCGATCATCCTGTCGACGCGGATCGACCGCTGAGCGGGCTGGTGTCGCGGGTCCAGACGCTGGCGCGAAGGATCACCGAGCGCAGTGATCGTTCTGGCGCTCTCGCGGCAAAGCGATATAGGCTTCGAAGATGTTGGATGAGACTCGCAGAGGGGCCGCGTCCTCTCGCGCCAAGCTGACAAGTCGCGCGGTCACGCAACGATTTCCAGAGGAGACCTCCTTGCCCAAGCAGTGTTTTGGAAAATCCCATGTGCCGTTGTCGCCGGCGGTCAGGGCCGGCGATTTCGTCTATGTCTCAGGCCAGGTGCCGGTCGGCACAGACGGGCTGGTGGTCAAGGGCGGCATCGCCGAACAGACCGAGCAGGTGCTGTCGAACGTCAAGGCGGCACTGGCGCTGGCCGGCTGTACCCTGGACGACGTAGTCAAGACGACGGTCTGGCTCGAAGACGCCCGCGATTTCGGCATTTTCAACACCGTCTATGCCAGGCATTTCCCGAAAGACCCGCCGGCGCGCACGACAGTGGAGTCGCGGCTGATGATCGACATCAAGATCGAGGTCGAGGCCGTTGCCTACAGGCCGGCCTGACGGGAAAATGGAGACAGGCGCGATGCAATTCGATCTCCTGATAAAAGGCGGCCGCCTCATCGATCCGGCCTCCGGCCTCGACGCGCAGCGCGATCTGGCGATTGCCGACGGCCGTATCGCCGCGATCGACACCGAAATCCCATTCGAACGTGCCGCCCACGTCATCGATGCCACGGGCTCGATCGTCGCGCCGGGCCTGATCGACCTGCACAGCCATGTCTATTGGGGCGGCACGTCGCTCGGCGTCGATGCCGACCGGTTCGCCGCAAAGAGCGGCACCACCACCTTCATCGATGCCGGAAGCGCCGGCGCCGGCAATTTCCTCGGCTTTCGCCGCCACGTCATCGAGCGCTCGAAAGTCCGCATCCTGGCCTATGTCAACATTTCCTTTGCCGGCATATTCGGCTTCTCGCAGACCGTGTCGGTCGGCGAGTGCAGCGACCTCCGGCTCTGCGAACCGCGCGAGACGGTAGCGGCGGCTCGCGAGCACGCGGACGTGGTTGTCGGCATCAAGGTCCGCTCGGGTCGCCATGCCGGCGGCACCAGCGGCATCGCGCCGGTCGATCTCGCGCTCGAAGCCGCCGACAAAGCCGGCCTGCCGCTGATGGCGCACATAGACGAGCCGCCGCCGGGCCGCTCGGAAGTGCTGCCGCGGTTGCGCAAGGGCGACATCCTCACCCACTGCTTCCGGCCGTTTCCCAACGCGCCGGTCTTCGCCTCGGGGGCGGTGCGGCCAGATATGCGGCTGGCGCGCGAGCGCGGCGTCATCTTCGATATCGGCCACGGCATGGGCTCGTTCGATTTCGAAGTGGCGAAAGCGATGCTCGGCGAGGGGCTGGCGCCGGACGTGATCAGCAGCGACGTGCATCTCTACTGCGTCGACGGGCCGGCCTTCGACATTCTGGTGTGCATGTCGAAGCTGCTGGCGCTCGGCATGCCGCTGGTCGAGGTGCTGCGCGCCGCGACACAGCGGCCGGCCGAAGCGATCGCCAGGCCCGATCTCGGCAGGCTGGCGGTGGGTGCGGTCGGCGACATCGCGGTGCTGCGGCTGCGTCCGGGCCGCTTCACCTTTGTCGATTCGGTCGGCGCCTCGCTGGTCGCCGAGCAACGGCTGGTCTCGGACGGAATCGTGGTCGGCGGCAGCTGGTGGCCGAACGAGGCGGTGGACGATCTCGGCGAAACCGAGCGTTTCGAAGCGCATGCGCACGACACGCATGTCGAGGTGGCGAGCCGGCATTTCGGGCGTGGGTGATCTCCCCCCTTGAGGCAGGGGAATCGCACATGGCGATTTTGGGGTTGAGTTTAGGCTGAGAAAGGATTCTTTGGAGAGGCAGTTGAGCGAAGGAGCGACTGCCATTTCCTGCCTTGAGAGCTAC
>NZ_JAMYRK010000076.1:0-26275 GCF_040321335.1 Mesorhizobium sp. M0437 | reverse complement strand
CAGGCCAAGCGTGGCCATGAACAGCGTCATCGGCGAGCGATTGACCAGCGGCCTCAGCACAGTTCGCTCGATGGTGAAGCCCAGCGCAACCATGACCGCGAGGGTAATGAGCAGCGAAAGCGCAAACGGGATGCCGCGTTCGACAAGGCTGACAAAGGTGAGTGCGGCGAACAGCACCATCGACCCTTGCGCGAAGTTCAGCACGCCCGACGTCTTGTAGATCAGCACGAAACCGATGGCGACGAGCGAATACATGACGCCTGAGAGCAAGCCACCGACCAGCACCTCGATGACGAAGAGGAAATCATAGTAGCTCATCAGATGCCCTCGCCATCTTCGCCTTCGGCGGTGCCGATATAGGCCCGGATCACCGCCGGATTGGCCCTGACCTCGGCCGGTGTCCCGTCGGCGATCTTGCGGCCGTAGTCGAGCACGGCGACGCGGTCGGAGAGTCCCATGACCACCCCGATGTCGTGTTCGATCAGGATGATGGTGACGTCGTGCCGGTCGCGCGCTGCGCGCACGAAACCGGCCATCTCGGCCTTCTCGGTCGCCGTCATGCCGGCCATCGGTTCGTCGAGCAGCAGGATCTTCGGCTCGGCGACAAGCGCGCGCGCCAGTTCGACCCGCTTCTGCAGGCCGTAGGGCAGCGTTGCGACCAGGCGATCGGCGACGGCCTCGAGATGCAGGAAGGCGATTGTCTGGTCGACCTTTTCAGCGATCGCGGCATCTTCGCGCCGGGCGCGCGGTAGGCCGGCGATATGTTCGACAAAGCTGGCGCGCCGGGTGTGGACGCGGCCCGACGCGATGTTGTCGCGCACTGAAAGCCCACCGAACAGTGCCAGGTTCTGGAAGGTGCGCGCGACGCCGAGCCGTGCCAGACGGCTTGCCGACACCCGGGAGAAGGACTGGCCATCGATCGCGATCTTGCCCTGATCGGCGTGATAGAGGCCGCTGATGATGTTGATCAGCGAGGATTTGCCGGCGCCATTGGGACCGATCACAGCGCGAATCTCGCGGCTTTTGACCTCGAGGTCGACATCCCGCAGTGCCATGACGCCACCAAAAGAAATGCTGATCCCGCCCAGCGCCAGGATCGCATCAGCCTTTGGCGACAGGCGCGCCGGGCGCGTGTCCTCGACGGGACCAGCACCAGCAAGAATGCCGGAGATTTCGGGCGCGCGCTCGTAGGCGGCGGCTCCCAGCGAAGCACCAATCATGAAACGTCCCTGATTTTGAAGGCGTGCGGGCGGCGGCCTGAAGGCCGCGCCTGTCCTATTCCGCGGCGACGAGCTCCCTGTCGCGCGCCGCTTCCAGTTCGCGCACCAGAGGGATGACGCGCTTGCCGAAGAACTCCACCTCTTCCTGGAAATGCAGGAAGCCGAGCAGGATCAGATCCGCGCCGGCATCCTTCAGCTTGAGGATGCGTTCGGCAATCTGTTCCGGCGTGCCGATGAGATTGCTGCGGAAGCCGTCATTGTATTGGACAAGATCCTCGAACGAGGATTTCGCCCAGTTACCCTCGCCTTCCGGCGAGGCCTTGCCGGCATTCTTGACCTGATCGGCGAAACCCTGCACCGCCTCCGGATTGGCCTTGGCGATGATCTCGTCGAGCACGGTGCGCGCTTCTGCCTCGGTTTCACGAGCGATGGCAAAGGCGTTGACGCCGATCTTGACCTTGTGGCCATTGGCCTTCGCCTTGGTCTTGATGTCATCAACCTGCTTCTTGATCTCTTCCGGCGTGTTGCCGTTGGTGAAATACCAGTCGGAAACCCGCGCAGCCATGTCGCGCGCCGCGCGTGATGAGCCGCCCTGGAATATCTCCGGCTGCGGATCGATCGGCCTCGGCTTCATCGAGTAGTTGGTAAAGCGATAGAAGTCGCCCTTCAGAGTGAAATTGTCCTCGGTCCAGATGCCGCGCAGCGCACGGATGAATTCCTCCGAGCGGCGATAGCGCTCGTCGTGGTCGAGCCACAGCTCGCCGATGGCGGCGAACTCACCGCGGAACCAGCCGCTCACGACATTGACCGCGACACGGCCATTGGTCAGGTGATTGATGGTGGCTATCTGCTTGGCCGCCAGCGCTGGATTCCATGGGCCGGGCAGGATCGCCGCGATGACTTTCAGCGTTGTGGTGGCAGCGAGCAAGGCATGGCTGAACGAGACGGATTCGTGCTGGTTGTCGGCGCCATAGCCGGCCGTGAAGCGTATTTGGCTGAGCGCGTAGTCGAAGCCGTTGGCCTCGGCGATCTGGGCAAGCTTGCGGTTATAGTCGATGTCCCAGCCTGTCCGCTGCTCGATGTTGGAGATGACAAGGCCGCCCGAAACGTTCGGGACCCAGTAGGCGAACTTCACGTTGTCGGAATTCGAGGTCATTTCGTTCGTTTCCCCTTTTGATTGGCTTCAACCGACGCGCGTGGCGACGGCAGTGTTTGCATCACTGGAATTAAGCAAGGAAATCGCTTCGGTAGCGGCCCGTGAGATGCGCTCGATAATCGCCGCGCGGACGATCTTGGCATCGACGAAATCGTCGGGCGCGCCGTAGACGCCGGTCGGGACGGTGACGGCCCCGAAAAAACCGAACAATGGCCGGAGCTGATGTTCGAGAACCAGGCCATGGTATGGACTTCCGCCGGTTGCCGCGAGAAGCACGGTCTTGCCCGTCAGTGCACGATGATCGACGAGGTCGAACAGGTGCTTGAGAGCGCCGGTGTAGGACGCCCGATAGACCGGCGTTCCGACCACGAGCAGGTCGGCCTTCTCGACACGCTGGATGATCGCTTCGCCAGACGCGCCGAGCGCACGACGAGACAGCCCGGCGAAAATCGAAGGCGCCGCCTCGGTGATTTCGATCAGGCCGGTTTCTGCCGGGACGCGCAAGGCGACTGCCTTGACCAGCGCGTTGACCACCGCGGTAGTGCGCGATGGTGTGCTTACGCCGCCGGATATTCCGAGAACCGATAGCCTTGCCAACTCGTCAATCTCCCGGACCCTGCATGCGCATCGGGTCATTTCCAAACCGGGGCAGACGATATTCGACAAAATCTATAGAGATAAGGAACTACATTCCGATTTTTCGGCCTCGCGGAGAAAAATGCCGTTCTGCTAATGGACGTAGCAATGTCCGTATAGCGAGCAGACCGAAGCTCAGGCCATCAATACGGCTTCGCATTCATCCATCACCATTTTCAAACGCGCCTAAGCCTTGGGCAATTAGGTTCGTTGCCATGACCAGTGAAACGATCGCGCCGGAATTGAAAACGACGACCCACCATTTACCACCGGTCAGGAAGCCGTAGCCGTCGGCGACGGCTAGCCCCCAATCGGCGGAAGGCGGCTGGATGCCGAGGCCCAGAAAACTCAGCGTCGCGATCGAAAAGAACGCGTAGCCCAGCCGAGTGACGAACTCGATGAGGATGGTCTCCCTGATGTTGGGCAATATCTCCAGGAACATGATGGCGAGCGCGCCTTCGCCGCCAAGCCGGGCGGCGCTGACATAGTCGCGCTGCTTCTGCTCGCGCACGGCGGCGCGGACGGTGCGCGCCACCAGCGGCGCATAGGCGATGCCGATCACCAGGACGACGGTCAGGTTCGACGGCCCGATCGCCACCAGCGTCATGGTGACGAGAACGATGAATGGAAACGCCATCAGTGTATCGAGCAACCGCGCGCCGATGGCATCGGTGAGGCCATCGAAATAGCCGAGCACCAGGCCGATGATGCTGCCGGCGGCAACGCCGACCAGCGTCGCCAGCGGCGCAACCAGCAGGATATCGCGCGATCCGACGATAATGCGGGACAGCACGTCGCGGCCGAGCTGATCGGTCCCGAACCAGTGCGAGGCATCGGGCGGCGTCAGCATCGCCAGAAAATCCTCGGCATAGGGATCATACGGAACGAAAAGATTGCCTGCTACCGCGCATACGACCCAGAACAGTAGCAGCAGCGTTCCGATCACGACCGATGGGGGCAGTCCGGAGAAGGCACTGCCGATCCTGCGCACCGCCGGAAAACCGGCCACGGCGCGCCGTGATGCGGAAAACTCCGTCAGATCCGTCATGGCGAGGTCCGACGGCGTTGCCGCGGATCGAGCAAGGCCAGCACGAAGTCGCCCGCCGCCGCCGAAAGAACAAAGATTGCCGCCATCACCAGCACCCCCGCTTCAAGCATCGGGAAATCTCGCGCCTTGGCCGCGTTCAGAACCAGATTGCCAAGTCCCTGGATGCCGAACAGCGCTTCGATCACAACCAGCCCGCCAAGCATGTATCCGGTCTGCGTCGCCAGCACCGCGATGGTCGGGGTCAGCGCATTGCGCAGCACGTGCCGAAGGATGATCTCGCGCCGCTCAAGCCCTTTCAGGACGGCGGTGCGTCTGTAGTCGGCGGCCATCGCCTCGATCACGCCGGCCCGCGTCATCCGGGCGATGTAGCCGGCAAGATTGAGCACCAGCGGCAGCGCCGGCAGGATCAGATAGTAGCCTTGCGTCCAGAAGCCCGCGCCATCCGGCGCAACGCCTGAGATCGGGAACCAGTTCAGCCACAGGCCGAAAACGATGAGCAGCATCAGGCCGGACACAAAATCCGGCACGATGCCGAAGGAGACGCCCGCCATCACGATCAGCCGGTCGATGAGGCGGCCGGCGTTGAGACCGGCGATGACACCGCCGCCAACCCCGAGCGGAATGAGAAAGACCAAAATAATGCCGGCAAGGGATGCGGAGCGCTTCAGGCTCTCCAGCATGAACGGGGCCACCGGCGCGCGCATCGAAAGCGAGGTGCCGAAATCGCCTGACACCGCCTTGCTGAACCAGAGCCAATACTGGACGAGAACTGGCTGGTCGGCGCCCAGCCGCTTGTTCAGCTCCGCCACCGCCTGCGCGTCGGCAAACGGCCCGAGCATCACGCGGCCGACATCGCCGGGCAAAACCTGCCCGGCGAAGAAAACCAGGACACTGACAAGCCACAGCGTGAGGACAAGAGTGCCCACACGCGCTGACAGAATGCGGCCGGTCAGCATGTCGCGATCATGCCTGGACGAAGGAAACGCGATCGAGCAGCAGATGCGAGATTGCGGTGAAGCGCACGCCTTCGACCTTCGAGCTGACAATCCGGCTGTATTGCGAGAAGTAGCTGATGATCGCCGGCGTCTCGTCAAGCAAAAGCGTCTGGATCTTGCCGGCAGCAAGGCGCTGGGCATTGAGGTCACGCGCCTTCGAGTAGTCGAGCAGCAGCGCATCATAGCCGGGGTTGTTGAAATGCGCCGCGTTCCAGGCTCCCGTACTCTTCAGCGTGGCGTTGAGGAAGATGTCGGGCGTGCCGCGATGGCCGTAGTCGGTGATGCCGAGAACCGAATCCAGCCAAGGCGAGCTGCCGAAGGTCGCCGAGCCGTAATAGGCGTCCTGCGGCAGGACATTGAGCTTGACATCGATGCCGATCTTTTTGGCGAAGTTCTGGATGATCACCGCATAGTCGGGAATGTCATAGGCGCGTTCGGTGGTCAGCGTCACCTCGAAGCCGTTCGGCACGCCAGCCTCGCCAAGCAGCCGCTTGGCTTCCGTGATATCGTGCTTGCGCTGCGGCACCGACGGATCGGCCGAAGGGAAGATCGGCGCGAACGGGGTGTCGTTGCCGACGATGGCGCGGCCCTTCAGCAGCCCCTTGACCACCGCCTCGCGGTCGATGGTGAGTGCCAGCGCACGGCGGATGCGCTTGTCGGTGAACGGCGCCTGGTCGGTTCTGAGATGCACCTGGTCATGCGAGCTTGCCTGCACGCTGAGCAGCTTGAAGTTGGGTTGCCCTCGATCGCCAGTTCCAACCGCGTCGTGCTGGGGATGACGTCGAGCTGGCCGGCCTGCAGCGCCAGCACCTGCGCCTGCTCGTCGTCGAAGAACTTGATCTCGACGCGGTCGGGCAGCGCCTTGTCGCCCCAGTAATCGTCATTGCGCACGAAGCTCGCGCCTTGCTTGGGACGGAAGGATTCGAGCTTGAACGGGCCGGTGCCGTTGAAATTTTTCTCGAAATCGCCGGCATAGTCGGCCGGCAGGATGACGGCGTTATAGACGTCGGAAGAGACATAGAACGGGAAATTGCTGTTCGGACCGTCCAGATCGAAGGCGACCGTTTCGTCATCGACCAGCTTGGCGCCACCCTTGGACAGGATGCCCTTGTAGGCTGAGAGCGCCGACGAGCCGCTGGCGGGATCGACCAGCCGCTCGAAGCTCGCCACCACGTCCTTGGCGGTGACGGCGCGGCCATCGTGGAATTTCACTCCTTGCCGCAATTTGAAGGTCCAGCGGCTGGCTGTCTCGTCGGCCTCCCAGGACAAGGCGAGCTTCGGCTGGAGACCGTCCTTCGGATCGTCGAGGATCAGATATTCGCCGACCTGGCTGATCACCCCGATGCTGGCCGGATCGGTCACCGAAACCGGATCGATCGCCTTGGTCGGCTGACCGAGCCCGACACGAACCGTGCCGCCGGCGGCGGCCGCGGCGCGTGCGGCTCCGAACCCCTGCGAGGCGGCAAAGCCTGTCAGGCCGAGCAGTGCGGCGTATTTCAGGAGATCGCGGCGCTTGAGAAAGCCGCCCTGATATTCGTCGACGGCGACATTCCAGATGTCCCCCGACAGGCTGCGAAGTGCGTCGATATCCCTGCGTTTGGTCATGTTAAACCCTGCTTTGAAATGAAAATTGAAAACCTATGCGACGGGTTCGCCGTCGAGATGGATGCGGTCAACGGCCTGCGGATAGAAGGCGATGAGGCCTTTGATCTTCGGCATTTCGACGATTGGATCCCGGTAGCTCCAGGCGATGTCCGGGCGCACCGTTCCGTCGCTCAGCACCCCCGACCAGTAGGAGGCAATGCCCTTGTAGGGACATCGCGTCGTTGTAACGGACGCCGTCAGCCGCTCCAGCCGGATGTCTTCCGCCGGCAGATAGAAACGCGTCGGCAGATGCGTCTCGAACAAAAGCACCGGGCGGTGACTGTCGGCGATCGGCTCGCCGTCGAACCAGACCTGCACATGGCTCGTGCTTTGCAGCACATCAATGCGCGCATAAGGGTCTCGCGCATGGACGAAGACCTCTTCGTCCTCCTCGAACCATTGTCGACGGCCTTCCAGGTGAAGGCGATCCGCCCGGCCAGCGACGCCAGCGCTTCGTCCGGCGGCGAGATGAACGCCCACGCCGCGTTGGCACTGCGCCTGTCGCCGCTGTCGATATCCCAATAGGCCGTCTCGCCACCGACTGGATGCGGTTCGCGATGCAGCGAGGGCTTCAGCACCGACGGGTCTACCGCTGACGGCGGGAAGAAATAGATCGGCAGGAAATGGTTGGAGCGCAGCACCAGCACGTTGCGGCTGTCGGCGATGGTGCGGCCGCCGAATTTGACGCGCACACGCTTGGGACTGTGCAGGACATTGACGAGCTGCGGCGCGGTGGCTTCGCGAGGCTGCAATCTTGGCGCGACGGTCATGATCGTTCTCCCGGTCAGGACACGGCGCGTGCGTTGTCGCGCTGCTCGGCGAAGCGGTTTGCCGGCCGCGCCAGACCGCAGCGGTCGCGCAGCGTTCCCGGCGCGTATTCGGTCGGGAACACGCCGCGGCGCTGCAGCTCCGGCACCACCTGCTCGGCGAAATTCACCCAGTCCTCGGGCAGCAGCGGGAACATCAGGTTGAAGCCGTCGGCGGCGCCTGAAACGAACCAGTCCTGCAACTGGTCGGCGATCTGTTTGGGCGTGCCGGCGACGGTCGGCACCGAACCGCTGTTGGCGAGCTTGCGGGCGATGTCGCGTAGGCTGAGATTCTGCTTCGACCATTCCTTGACCCGGTTGAGCGATGTCCGTCCGCCATTGAAGGTGCTCTCGTCCGGCAGCGGCGGCAGCGGCCCGTCTGGCGGATAGACGGAGAGATCGATGCCGCTCCAGCTGGACAGAAGGTCGATGCCGACCTGATCGGGCAACAGGGTCTGGAGGTATTCCTGCTTTTCGCGGCCTTCCGCCTCGGAAGCGGCGACAATCGGCAGAATGCCCGGCAGGATCTTGAAGCTCTCCGGCCGCCTGCCATAGCGGGCGAGGCGCTCGTTGATGTCCTGCCGGTATTTGATGCCGTCTTCCCTGGTGCTGTAGATGGCGAAATGCACGTCGGCCTGGGCGGCGGCGAAGTTCTTGCCGTCCTCGGACGAGCCGGCCTGGACGATCAGCGGGTGGCCCTGCGGCGGCCGCGAGACGTTGAGCGGCCCGCGCACCTTGAAGTGCTTGCCCTTGTGATCGATGGGGTGGACCTTGTCGGGATCGGCGAAATAGCCCGTCTCCTTGTCGATCAGCAGCGCCTCGTCTTCCCAGCTGTCCCAAAGCGCCTTGACGATATCGAGGAATTCGGCCGCGCGCTCATAGCGGAACGCATGTTCGATGTTGCCGTCGCGGCCGAAATTGCGCGCCTCCTCGTCCATGGCCGATGTGACGACGTTCCACGACGCCCTGCCCTTGCTGATATGGTCAAGCGAGGCGAACATGCGCGCAACATTGTAGGGCTCGCTGTACGAGCTCGACACCGTGGTGATCAGGCCGATGTGTTTGGTCACGCCGGCCAGTGCCGACAGCAGCGTCAATGGCTCAAGGCGGGCATTGGCGTAGTGGGCGACACCGCTCTTGACCGAATCCCAGATCGAAACGTGGTCGGCGACGAAGATGGTGTCGATCCTGGCCCGCTCGGCCGCTTGCGCGAGATCACGGTAGAACTCGAAGTCCAGCACCTCCCGGCCCGGCGCCCGCGGATGGCGCCACGACATCCGATGATCGCCCTGCGGGTTGAAGAAAAATGCGCTGAGGATCATGTGGTCTCGAGCCATGCCGGTCTCCTTCCAGATCTGCTCCGGAGATTGTCGCACTGCTTCGGCAAGCGGCGACAATCGCTCTTGAGCCATGAAAGTTAGATTGCGCTCCGTCCTAATTCGAGTAACTTTATAGATATAATGCGTTGCGAAAGTGGAAGCGATTGCCCTCGATCGCGACGCTGGAAGAAAGTGGTTTCAAGCTCCCAATGTCCTCCTCGGTTCTGAACGTCGACCAGCTTTCCATCGCCTATGACGGGCGCAATGGATCGCATCCCGCCGTCAGTGGCGTCTCCCTGCGCATAGGCGAAGGCGAAGCACTCGGCCTTGTCGGCGAGTCCGGATCGGGGAAAAGCTCGGTGGCGCTCGCCATCCTGCGCTATCTGCCGAAGAATGCCCGCATCGCGGCGTCAGCGCTGGAGTTCCAGGGCCGCGAAATCCGCGACCTTTCCGCCGAGCAGTTGCGCCAACTCAGGGGAAATCATATCGCCGCCGTCTACCAGCACCCGGGCGCGGCCCTCAACCCAAGCATGACGATCGGCCGCCAGATCACCGAGACGATCATGCGGCATCGCCCGGTGCGCCATGACGAGGCGCGCGAGCGGGCTTGCGAACTGCTCGGGCGCGTTCGGGTGAGCCATCCGGAGCGGGTGCTGGGGCTCTATCCACACGAACTCTCCGGCGGCATGCAGCAGCGCGCCAACATCGCCATCGCGATTGCGCTCGACCCGTCGCTGCTGGTGCTGGACGAGCCGACGACGGCGCTCGACGCCAGCGTCCAGTCCGAGATCATCGCTATCCTCTCCGGCCTGCGCAAGGACCACAAAACCAGCATTCTGCTGATCAGCCACGACATCAACATGATCCGCCGCACCTGCGACCGGGTGGCGGTGATGCAGTCGGGAACCGTGGTCGAAAGCGGCGCCGCCGGCGACGTCTTCGACAACCCCTCTCACGCCTATGCGAAGGCGCTGATCGCCTCGATCCCGGCGCTCAACTACACGAAGCGGAATGGAAGACTGGCGGAGACGGACGGCCTGCCATCGCACTCGGCGGTCCAGAATGAAGACGCGGGCCGGCGCAAAGAACGCCGAATCGCGATCGCCTGCAAAGGCATCAGCCATGCGTTCGGCAGCCAACTGGTGCTCAGCAATATCGATCTCGACATCGGCCACGGCGAGACCTTCGGGCTGATCGGCGAATCCGGTTCCGGCAAGTCGACGCTGGCAAGGATCGTCACCGGCCTACAGATGCCAGACGCCGGATCGGTCGAGCTGTTCGGCAGGACGGTCGCACCGCGCGTCGAGAAGAGAAGTATTGGCGAACGCCGCGATGTGCAGATGGTTTTCCAGTCGCCGGATCGCACGCTCAATCCGCGTAAGCGGATCGGCAGGATACTCGGCCGCCCGCTGCGCCGGCTCGCCGGCCTGCGCAGCAGTGAGATAAAGGCCCGCGTCAGCGATTTGCTGCAATCGGTTCGCCTTGCCGGCGCCACAGCCGAGCAGAAGTCGCGATCACTATCCGGCGGCCAGCGGCAACGGGCGGCCATCGCACGGGCCTTCGCCGGCGTGCCGAAGGTCGTCGTGCTCGACGAACCCACTTCGGCGCTCGACGTTTCCGTCCAGGCAACTGTTCTCAACCTGCTCAACGACCTGCAGCGCGACAAGGACACGACCTATCTGTTCATCAGCCACGATCTCAGGGTCGTGCGCTACATGGCCGACAGGATCGGCGTGCTGTACCGCGGCCGCCTGGTCGAAACCGGCTCATCCGACCAGATTTTTCACGGACCCAATCATCCCTATACGAAACTGCTGCTGGCGGCGTCTTCAGACGATGCAGCGCCGAAGATCATCTCTCAGGCCGACATCGCGGCGGGCCCGAGCCAGGGATGCGCCTTCGCCGGCCGTTGCTCGCTCGCTGTTGCCGATTGCTGGAAAGCCGAACCGCCCCTCAGCCAAGCTGGCGACGAGCACCTGATCGCATGTTGGCGGCTCGACCAAGGTTCATGAAGGACGGATCATCATTCTGAAGATCCGTCGCGCTCGCGAGGAAGGCGCGATGGAGCTGATCCCCGTCGCAAAGTGCCAAGAGACCGGGAGCTGCGGCCGTTCGAGGCGCGGATAGCAGGAAGCTTGGCGATCAGGCATCCACCGTAGTCACAGGCAAGCTCGCATGGTATTTCGTCTGAGGCTCGCTCCTTACAAGCCAATGTCTACAAGTTTGATAGACATTTGCTAAGAAGCCGGTCATACTGCCTCTTCAAGTGCCTGACTTTTCGCCGTCCATGTTCGCAGGATCAGGAGATGACGATGACGCAGACATTTCTGGAAGCCGTTCCGGGCTGTATCAGGATCGTGATCGGCGCCCTTTTCCCGCCCATGGAGCTTTCACGTTATGCGCCGGACCAGGCGCAGGCGGACGACGCTTCTGACTCCGAGGCGAAATTTCGCCGCTCAGGACGGGATGAAGCTTTCTATTGGGGCATCGGCACTTGCGGCTATTGGTAGGCACCGTCGCATCCGGCCATAGACCTATCATCGAAAATGCGGGGGGTTACCTGGCAGCATTGGCTGGCTGTCGCGATCCAGGAGGAGACCGATGATCACACGCCTTTTACCCGCACTGCATGAGGGCCATGCTCCGATTCATTTGCACGGAGCCTTCGACGATGCCTTGGAAGCCTACCAGACCTGGATTCCGGGAACGGACGAGCCGCACGTGGAATTTGAGGACCAGATGGTGCCGATCAGTTCGGTCTTCGGCCGCATGCGGACCTGCACCGATATTCTTCCTTGGCGCATCGAGGGCGATGTCCTAGAGGTTGTCGGCAATACACTGGTGTTCGGCGGCGAAAAGGCGATCACTTACGCCGATGCCGCTCTGGTCCTTCGCGCTTTGTGCGTGAAGCGGCTCCGGAGCGGCGACGTCGGCAACTAACAGGCGACGCTGCATAGGTTCCCGTCAAAGCCGGAGCCGGGCACAAGGGCAGCTCGGCTCCGTATCATTCAGCCAGTATGCGTCGCGATCTGCCCTGATAGCCTCTATTTGCTCAGTCGGTCATGCGCGGCGATGGCCATAGCTCTGCATGGTGCGGATAGACTGGTGCTGCGAGAGAGGATTGAACTCTCGACCTCTCCCTTACCAAGGGAGTGCTCTACCACTGAGCTACCGCAGCCGCCGATGGCGGGGCTTCTGCCATATCGAACCGGCAAGCGCAAGGCCAAGACAAAGACGGGTTGAAAGGCCGCACCGGGCGATCGTTGCGGACATGGCCGTGCCACAATGTTGGCTATCCCTTTATATGCACCGGCGGGTCGCCGGCCGGGGGCAGAACGATGAACGGCAAGACAGTTTCTCCGAACAAGGATGGATCACCGAAGAAGGATGGTTCAGCGAAAAAGGCCGGAACGGGCCGCAAGGACCGGCTGGCCGAGCAGTTGCGCGCCAACCTGCAGAAGCGCAAGGCGCAATCGCGCTCACGAAGAGCCGGCGACGCCGACAAGCGGCCGGAGGGGCTGCAAGCGGTGATGAAAAAAGATTAACGCGAATCGGCTATGTTGGTCGCCGGTACTTTGGCCAAGTCGGCGTGGGCCAAAGTGGGGAGTAGCCTGTTTCTTGAACCAAGCCGGCCAATGGTCTAGATGGCCGCAACAGACTCAACCGATTTAAACCGGCCTTGGGCCGAGGGGACGCTCTTCATGGATCGCATCAGAATTGTCGGCGGCAACAAGCTTGCCGGAAGCATTCCGATCTCGGGCGCGAAAAACGCTGCGCTGCCGCTGATGATCGCCGCGCTTTTGACCGATGACACGCTGACGCTGGAAAACGTGCCGCATCTGGCCGATGTCGAGCAGCTGATCCGCATCCTCGGCAATCACGGCGTCGACTATTCGGTCAATGGCCGCCGCGAAAAGCAGCAGGAAGGCTATTCGCGCACCATCACTTTCTCGGCCCGCAACATCGTCGACACGACGGCGCCTTACGAGCTGGTGTCGAAGATGCGGGCGTCGTTCTGGGTGATCGGCCCGCTGCTGGCCCGCATGGGCGAGGCCAAGGTGTCGCTGCCCGGCGGCTGCGCCATCGGCACACGGCCGGTTGACCTCTTCCTCGAAGGCCTGCAGGCGCTGGGCGCCGATATCGACGTCGACACCGGCTACGTCATCGCCAAGACCAGGAACGGCCGGCTTGTCGGCAACCGTTATGTGTTCCCGAAAGTTTCGGTCGGCGCCACCCATGTGCTGATGATGGCGGCCTCGCTGGCCAAGGGCGAGACGGTGCTCGAAAACGCCGCGCGCGAGCCGGAGATCGTCAACCTCGCCGAATGCCTCAACGCCATGGGCGCGAAGATCTCGGGCGCCGGCACGGCGACCATCACCATCGACGGCGTCGAGGCGCTGTCGGGTGCGCGCGTCAGGGTAATCCCCGACCGCATCGAGACCGGCACCTATGCGATGGCGGTGGCGATGACCGGCGGCGACGTCGTGCTGGAAGGCGCGCGGCCCGACCTGTTGCAGACGGCGCTCGACATCATTTCGCAGACCGGCGCCGAGATCACGCAGACTAATTCAGGCATCCGCGTCAGGCGCAACGGCGCCGGCATTTCGCCGGTCGACGTGACAACGGCGCCCTTCCCGGCTTTCCCGACCGATCTGCAGGCGCAGTTCATGGGCCTGATGACGATGGCCAAGGGCAAGTCGCGCATCACCGAGACGATCTTCGAAAACCGCTTCATGCACGTCCAGGAACTCGCCCGGCTAGGCGCCCACATCACGCTGTCCGGCCAGACGGCGATCGTCGACGGCGTAGCGAAGCTGAAGGGCGCGCCGGTCATGGCGACCGATCTTCGGGCCTCGGTGTCGCTGGTCATTGCCGGCCTTGCGGCCGAAGGCGAAACCACGGTCAACCGCGTCTACCATCTCGACCGCGGCTTCGAGCGGCTGGAGGAAAAGCTGTCTGGCTGCGGCGCGGAAATCGAGCGCATTTCGGGGTAATGATAGCAGGCTCAGGTCGGCGCTGCCCCTCACCTGCCTGCCGGCATCTTCTCGCCGTATAGGGACGGGGAGAAGGGACGCCTCGCGAAGGATTTCGCCAACCTCCGGCGTTGCGGAGAGGGTGCCGAGGTTGCGGCCAGCCCCTACACCCGTCCCTATACGGGGAGAAGGTCCTGGCAGGAGGATGAGGGGCAGCGCCGACCGGGGCGATTGCCTGGCCAAGACCTCCGGCGCGGTTGCACGAGCCGGAAAGACCGCCTAACAGAAGGTCGAATAATCAACTCGCAGGTGCGAATTCCGCATGAATGGCCTCAAGCTTGTCGCGCTCGACGATCAGGATCTGAGCATCATCTCGGCGCATGTCCAGGATGCTGTCATGAAGGTCAGCGATCTCGAATACCTGCCTTCTGTAAAGCGCTTCGTGCTGACCATGAACCGCTTCGTCTGGGAGGCGAAATCCGGCTTCTTCCGCCAGCACAATGAGCGGCGGCAGGCCGTGCTGCATTTCGACCGGGTGCTCGGCGCCAAGACCAGCGGCATTGCCCGCGACAAGCCCGACGAAGTGCTGTCGCTGCTGGCGATCAGCTTTCTCGCGCTCGACAAACCGGCCGGCATCGTCGAGCTGATCTTTTCGGGCGGCGGCGCGATCATGCTCGATGTCGAATGCATCGAGGCACGGCTTGCCGATGTCGGCGGCGCCTGGGAAGCGACGTCGCGCCCGGTCCACAGGGTTTGAGCCGATGGCCATCACGCTTCGACAGTCCGACGCCGATTTCGAGCAGCGCTTTGCCGCGTTCCTGCTGACCAAGCGGGAAGTCTCGGCCGATGTCGACGCCGTGGTGCGCGAGATCATCGCCAAGGTGCGTGCCGAGGGCGACGCGGCGCTGGTCGGGTACACGCAGAAATTCGGCGGCGGTGACCTGGCCAGGCTCGGCATCGCCGTCTCCAGGGACGACATTGCCAAGGCTTACGAGGCCGCCGATCCGCAGACGGTCGAGGCGCTGAAATTCGCGCGCGAGCGCATCCGCTCCCACCACCAGCGGCAGCTGCCGCAGGACGACCGCTACACCGATGCCGCCGGCGTCGAGCTCGGCTCGCGCTGGACGGCAATCGAGGCCGTCGGGCTCTACGTGCCGGGCGGCACGGCGAGCTATCCGAGTTCGGTGCTGATGAACGCGGTACCGGCCAAGGTCGCCGGCGTCGAGCGCATCGCCATGGTGGTGCCGGCCTCTGGCGGCGAGGTGCCGCCGCTGGTGCTGGTGGCAGCCGATCTTGCCGGTGTCTCCGAAATCTACCGCGTTGGTGGCGCCCAGGCGATCGCGGCCCTTGCCTATGGTACCGAAACGATAAAGCCCGTCGCCAAGATCGTCGGCCCTGGCAATGCCTATGTCGCGGCGGCCAAGCGCCAGGTGTTCGGCACGGTCGGCATCGACATGATCGCCGGGCCGTCGGAAGTGCTGGTTGTCGCCGACGGCAGCAACGATCCGGACTGGATCGCCGCCGACCTCCTCGCCCAGGCCGAACACGATGTGTCGGCGCAGTCGATCCTGATCACCGACGACCGTGCCTTTGGCGCAGCGGTCGAACAGGCGGTGGAGCGGCAGTTGCAGAACCTGCCGCGCGGAGCAACGGCGGCGGCGAGCTGGCGCGATTTCGGCGCCGTCATCCTGGTGCCGACGATCGAGGCAGCACTGCCGCTGGTCGACCGCATCGCGGCCGAACATGTCGAGCTTGCCATCGACGACCCAGAGGGCTTCCTGGCGCGGATGCGCAATGCGGGTGCGGTGTTTCTCGGCCGTCATACGCCGGAAGCCATCGGCGACTATGTCGCCGGCTCCAATCACGTGCTGCCGACGGCGCGCTCGGCGCGCTTTTCGTCCGGGCTTTCGGTGCTCGATTTCGTCAAGCGCACCTCGATCCTGAAGCTCGGGCCGGAGCAGTTGCGGGCACTGGCGCCGGCGGCGATCACGCTCGCCAAGGCGGAAGGCCTCGATGCACATGGACGCTCCGTCGCCATCCGGCTGAACATGTAGAAATGTCCGACTACGACCAAACCCGCGCCAGGCTGATCGATGTCGAGCTCGACGAGACGATCGGCCGCTCGACGCCCGATGTCGAGCATGAGCGGGCGGTGGCGATCTTCGACCTGATCGAGGAGAACCGCTTCCAGCCGGTCAATGACGACGGCGCCGGGCCGTACCGGCTGAAACTGTCGCTGGCCGAATCCCGGCTGGTGTTCGCGGTGGCGCGCGAGGACGGCGCAGCCGTGGTCACCCACATCCTGTCGCTGACGCCGCTTCGGCGCATCGTCAAGGACTACTACATGATCTGCGAAAGCTATTACGATGCCATCCGCACCGCGACGCCAAGCCATATCGAGGCGATAGACATGGGCCGGCGCGGCCTGCACAATGAAGGCTCGCAGAGGCTGATGGACCGGCTTGCCGGCAAGATCGAGATTGACTTCGACACGGCGCGCCGGCTGTTCACGCTGGTTTGCGTGCTGCACTGGCGAGGCTGAAACTGGCCGCCCCGCTGCCCCGCCAGATCCTGCCCCGCTCGATCCTGTTTGTCTGCGGCAT
Organism: Mesorhizobium sp. M0437; assembly: GCF_040321335.1. Lineage (NCBI taxonomy): Bacteria > Pseudomonadati > Pseudomonadota > Alphaproteobacteria > Hyphomicrobiales > Phyllobacteriaceae > Mesorhizobium > Mesorhizobium sp. M0437. Next base: position 9,875 of record NZ_JAMYRK010000076.1, on the reverse strand, counting down.
GAACGCCGTGCGCTCGCCGATGGCCGAATTGCTGGCGCGCAAGGTGCTCCCGCCTACCACCTTCGTCGCCTCGGCGGGAGTGCGCGGCGGCGAACGCGATCCGTTCGTCGATGCCGTGCTGGCCGAAGAAGGGCTGTCGCTCGGCGAACGGCACCCGAGAACGATGGATGACCTCGAGGACGATTATTTCGACCTGATCGTCACGCTGGCGCCGGAAGCCCACCACATCGCGCTCGAACTCACCCGCTCGCTGGCCGTCGAGGTCGAATATTGGCCGATGCCCGACCCGACCGGCGTCAGCGGCACGCGCGAGCAGATCATGGCCGCCTACCGCGACGTGCGCGAGCGGCTGAAGGGGCGGATCGGCCGCCGTTTCCTCGGCAACGGGGCTGAAAACGCCGCGGATTAAGCATGTTCACAAGCGGGCGTTTATCATATAGGTTCGCGCAACTTTCCGGCCGGGGCGCTGGAAGTACCCATCCAAGCAAAGGTATCGAATGCCGAAGGAAGAAGTCCTCGAGTTTCCGGGTGTCGTGACGGAACTGCTGCCCAACGCGATGTTCAGGGTCAAGCTCGAAAACGAACATGAAATCATCGCCCATACGGCCGGCCGCATGCGCAAGAACCGCATCCGCGTTTTGACCGGCGACAAGGTCCTGGTCGAGATGACGCCCTACGACCTGACCAAGGGCCGCATCACCTACCGCTTCAAGTAAGTTCAAGGACCCGGCCGGGATCGCGATGGGCATTTTGCAGAAGCTCGTGCTTGCCTCGGGTTCGCCACGCCGGATCGAGCTGCTGCAGCAGGCCGGCATCGAGCCGGACCGTGTGCTGCCGGCTGATGTCGACGAGACCCCGCTGCGCGCCGAACACCCGCGTTCGCTGGCCAAGCGCCTGGCGACGCAGAAGGCCGAGAAAGCGCTGGCCTCGCTGAAAACCGAGACGGACTACGCGCCGAGCTTCGTGCTGGCGGCCGACACGGTGGTTGCCGTCGGGCGACGCATCCTGCCCAAGGCCGAGACGCTCGACGACGCCGCCAACTGCCTTGGGCTTTTGTCCGGCCGTTCGCACCGCGTCTATTCCGGCATCTGCCTGATCACACCTGGCGGCAAGCAGCGCTTGCGGCTGGTCGAGACCAGGGTGCGCTTCAAGCGGCTGCCGCGCGAGGAGATCGAGGCCTACATCGCATCCGGAGAATGGCGCGGCAAGGCCGGCGGCTATGGCGTCCAGGGGCTTGCCGGCGCCTTCGTCGTCAAGCTTGTCGGCTCCTACACCAACGTCGTCGGCCTGCCACTCTACGAGACGGTAGCGCTTTTGAGCGGCGAAGGGTTTAAGGTGCACGCCAACTGGCTGTCGGGTGCGCGGATATGAGCCGGGACGACAAGGTCACGCCGTTACGGCCCAAGCGACCCTGCCCCGAATGCGGCAAGCCATCGGCGCGCGAAACCTACCCGTTCTGCTCGACGCGCTGCAAGGACATCGACCTCAACCGCTGGCTGAAGGGGGTCTACGTCATCCCGGGCCGCGACGACGAGGATGAGAACGACGACCAGAAATAGCATCGTCCACCTGCGGTTTTCCACAGGCTTGGGACGGTTTCGCAGCCGCGATCGTGACCGATGATCGGCCTTGCGGACTGCCTGTCGTTTCCCGCCTGCAATCAATGTCCAGAACCTGTTCCACCCGGCACTGTCGGACGGAACAGGTTCTGGCGTTTTGTCTGAGCATGATCTTTTCCGAAAACCGGATTCCACTTTTCGGGATCATGCTTTTTGTCTGAGCATAATCTTTTCCGAAAACCGGATTCCACTTTTCGGGATCATGCTCTAAGCGCTGGACAGTCCGGATTCCCGTGCTATAACCCACGCGCTTTCAAGGGGTGCCGACGGCGCTTTCATGAACCCGGTGTGCAGATTGCCGCCCGCCGGAGCAGGCCCAGATAGCTCAGTTGGTAGAGCAGCGGACTGAAAATCCGCGTGTCGGTGGTTCGAATCCGCCTCTGGGCACCATCCCCTCCCTGTCCGACCCGGAGACATGGGTAACAGATTGTACTTAAGACATGGGTGACAACCTCGTGCCGAACGGGTTCTCGATGGTCTGCAAGAATTATCGGGACCATGGCGCCAGCGGCTCCTGCTCGGCCAAATGTCGATGGAGAGCATCTTCGGCATCTTGCATCTCGCTCTGGCCATAACCGCTCTACAGACCGAGGGCGCAGCCGTCCTTGCGCGGTTCAGAACCGCCCAGCAGGGTCCCGTTTGCCCAATCGATGCGAATGGCCTGCGCACCGCCGATCGGGTCCGTGGCGGGAATGATTTCGAAACCGCGTCGGCTAAGTTCAGCTACGGTTTCGCCAGCGAGCCCGTGTTCGGCCTGGACGTTCATGGTGCCGCTGACGGGGGCGACCCGCGGCAGATCAATCGCCTCCTGCAGATCCATCCCGAAATCGAGCACCTTCGTCAGCAGGTGCGCGTGGCCCATTGCCTGGTAGTAGCCGCCCATAACGCCGAAAGGCATTTCGGCCCGGCCGTCTCTCGCAAGCATCCCGGGTATGATGGTATGCAAAGGTCGCTTGTTCGGCGCCACTGCATTGGGGTGCCTGGGGTCAAGCGAAAAGCTTTGCCCGCGATTGTGCAAGACGACACCGGAGCGTGGCGAGACCAGGCCCGAGCCAAAGCTGTCGAAGACCGAGTTGATGAAACTGACCGCATTGCGGTCCTTATCGACAACGGAAATATAGACCGTGTCGCTGTGCAGCGGCATATCGAACGCCGGCAGGTCCGCGCGGGCGCGCTTTAGGTCAATCATGCCGGCCAGACGATCGGCCCAGGCATTCGACAACATGTCGGCCACCGGGACCTCGGAAGTGCCGGGATCGGCGACGAGCAGGTCACGCGCGGCGTAAGCGAGGCGTGTTGCTTCGATTTCCAGGTGAAGCCGGTCCGCGGATTGCGGGTCGCCGTGCGCTTCGAAGCGCGAGAGGATGTTTAGAATGAGCAGCGCGATCACACCCTGGCCATTCGGCGGACATTCGAACACATCGCAGCCTCGGAACGCCGTGCTGATCGGGGTCACGTATTCGCCTGTTGCCGAGGCGAAATCTTCAAGTGTGTGCAATCCGCCGAGCCCACGAAGATAGGCGACCATGTCGTCGGCCACAGGGCCAGTGTAGAAGGCCTCTCGTCCCTTCTTGGCGATCAGCCGCAGCGTTGCAGCCAACTCAGGCTGGCGATGCACTTCGCCAACACGTGGCGCGCGGCCGTTTGGCAGGAAAATCCGTTTCGCGGCTACATCGGAGGCCAGAAGGTCTTCTTCCAACGCCCAGTCACGATGGACCCGCGGTGAAATGGCGTAGCCTTCCTCGGCGAAACGTATAGCGGGGGCCAGGATTTGATCGAAGGGCATATGTCCATGATCAGCGTGCAATCTGGTCCAGGCATCGATGGCTCCCGGGATGGTGACGGAGCCGGGAGAATTGCGGGCCACCTCGGCCATGCCACGTTCGAGGAACCAGTCAATTGTCAGGGCGGCGGGTGTCCTGCCCGATCCGTTGTAGGCGATGACCTCGCCGGATCCGTTTCGCGACAGAAGAGCGAAGCAGTCGCCTCCAATGCCGGTCGAGGCTGGCTCGACGACACATTGCACCGCGCAGGCTGCGATGGCGGCATCCATGGCGTTGCCGCCGGCCGCCATGATCTCGACCGCCGTCAGGGTCGCCGACGGATGAGAGGTGGCGGCCATGGCCTCGCGTGAAACGACGACCGAGCGCGTTGGTTTCTCAAAATTTCGCATGCTATGCCCTTCTGATCGTGCTCAAGAGGCGGCGTCGCTCATCGTCGAGGGGCGGTGCCGCAGATGCCGCGACATCCAGTATTCGAGTGCCGCCAAGGCACGGATGATCGCGAAGTTCAAAGCGAGATAAATGGCGCCCGCGCAAATGAAGACTTCAAAGGCGCGGTAGGTCTGGGAGATCAATCCCTGGGCAATTCCAGTCACCTCCATCAAGGTCACGATGGAAGCCAGAGACGTGCCCTTGATCATCAGGATGATTTCATTGCCGTAACTCGGCAGCGCCTGGCGAAAGGCCAGCGGCAGGATAACGTGCCGATAGGTCAAACAGGTGGACAGGCCGACAGACCGCGCCGCCTCGACAAGGCCGCGTGGCACCGATTGAATCGCGCCGCGGAGGATTTCGCTGCCATAGGCGGTGGTGTTGAGGGTCAGCGCGATGATTGCGCACCAGTAGGGTTCGCGGAAAACGGTCCATAATCCAATTGCCGACAGTTGGTGCCGGAACTGACCAAGGCCATAATAGGTCAGAAAAATCTGCACCAGCAGAGGCGTGCCCCTGAACACGGCAACGAAGCCACGGATCGGCAAGACGACGAAGGGCGATTCCGATTGCTGGGCAAGCGCCAATGTGACGGCAAGAACGAAGCCGGCAACGATGGAAGTCAGGGCCAGTTCCACCGTGAGCGGCAGGCCGGCGAGTAGCTTCGGCAGGATTTCGAGGAAAAAACTGAAATCTATCATGCCGACCGGACGCGCCACGGCGCCTTCCGTTCCAGACGGTAAAAGGCGTGGCCCGTGACGGAAGCGATAGCCAGATAGAGCAAGGCTGCAGCAATGTAGAAGATGAACGGTTCACGGGTCGAACCTGCAGCGATCTGCGCCTGGCGCATCAGTTCAACGAGGCCGATTACCGATATTAGCGACGAGTCCTTCAGAACCAACTGCCACACATTGCCGAGACCTGGCAGCGCGTATCTCAGGAGCTGGGGAAAAATAACCTGTCGCAGCCGCTGCAGCCGGTTGAGACCAAGCGCGCAAGCGGCATCGTGCTGTCCCTGGTCGATGGCGACGTAAGCCCCTCGATAGACCTCGGCTTGATAGGCGCCCGAGATGATCGCGATAGCCAAGGTTCCGGTGGCAAAGGCCGGAACGCCGACGAATCCGGACCCGCCCAGGCTATGACCAAGCGAGGTCAGGGCGACGCTACCTCCATAGTAAAGCAGATAAATGGTCAGAAGGTCGGGCACGCCCCTGAAAACCGTGCAATAGCCAAGGGCCAAGAACCTCAATATTTTGGAGTTGCGGAGACGCCCGGCCGCTGCCAGCCCGCCAAATACAGCGCCAAGCGCAAAGCCCAGCACAGACAGGAGCACTGTGACCGAGGCCGCCATGAGAAGAACAGCCCCCCAACCTCCGTGCTGGAAACCAAGCAGCCGGAATGCGTCAACCATTGATACCCCCGGCATTGATGCCCCGGAAGGACGAACGGCTCAGCTCCGGAACGTGGTCAGGAATGGCCGTTCGCCGGCAAGCGCTTACTTGACTGGAGTGACGTCGCTCTTGAGCCATTTAAGCGACAGGGTTTTGATCGTGCCGTCGGCGGTCGCGGCGTCGATGGCGCCGTTGAGCATGTCTTTCAGCTTGGTGTCCTCTTTGCGGATGCCGGCCCCGGAGCCAAGACCGAAGAGGCCCCCGACAAATCCTGGTCCTGCAAGCGTATAGTCGCTGAACTCCGGCTTGCTCAGCGTGGCGGCCAGCGCTGTCTGTTGCGCGAAGAGCGCGTCGATGCGACCCGCGGCAAGATCGAGATCGTGTTGCTCGGTGGTCTTGTATTCGCGAATCTCGGCGACGTCCGAGAAGTATTTTTTCAGGAATTCCAGGTTCGCCGTTGCAGCCTGAACTCCAATGATCTTTCCCTTCAGCAATGGCTTGAGCTTGTCGATTGCCGCCTGCGAAGAGGCTTCATTGTCCAGCTTGAACCGCTCGTTGGAAATGCCGAGCTTGCCCAGTTCGCTATCATTGGCGACCGCGAAACCTGAGGGGTCAACCGCATATGGCTGGGTAAAATCAATGACCTTCAGACGTTTTTCAGTGATGAACATGCTCGCCATGATCACGTCGAACTTGCCGACGGTCAGCGCGGGGATCATGCCGTCCCAGTCCTGTGCGACGATCTTGCACTCGATCTTCATTCGCCCACACAGATCATTGGCGAGATCGACTTCGAAGCCGTCCAGCTTGCCGTCGGCTGTGGTGAAATTCCAGGGCGCGTAGGCTCCTTCGGTGGCAATGGTAATTGCCTTTGGTGTTTCTTGTGCAACGGCGGCCTGGACCAGGCCGAATAGGACCGACGCAATGGCTGCGATGCGGCTAATTTTCATGTCATTCTCCTCTTTTTTGCCGGTACGGCAGTTCCCTTTCGTCATGCCGGATTATCTTCCGGCTTCAATGAGTTAGATGGTATTCCCTAGCGGCGGCCGGGACTTGCGAAGTTGGCCAGAAGCGGCGCTGTCTCGACGATATGATCCCGCATGACGATCTCAGCCTTGCCGGCATCACCTGACCGCAGCACGTCGATCAGGATCTCGTGCTCGGCACGCGCGCTGGCGGGTTTGTCGACATAGTCGAACCAGATGCGCAGGTAGGGCTCGATCACGACGTGCAGGCTGGCAATCTGCCGGACGAGTTTGGGTCGGTTGCTCAGTTGGCAAATCTGCAAATGGAAGGCCTGATGGCGCACGACCCAGTCGCTGCTGCCGGTCTGGCTGGCGCGCTCCATGCGGTCCAGCTGGCGTTCCAGTTCTTCAAGCACTTCGGCATCGATGTGCGGCATGGCAAGCCTCACCGCCAGCCCTTCGAGCACCGAGCGTATTTCAAAGGTTTCGTAGATCTCATCGAGGGTAAGCCCGGCGACGATGCAGCCACGGTTCGGGCGAATGACCACAAGACCTTCCGCGGCCAGTTGGCGGAATGCTTCGCGAACCGGCATGCGGCTCATGCCGATTTCCGTCGCGATCTCTTCCGGGATCAGCCGGTCCCCGGCCCGGTAACGCCCCATCCTCAGGGCCCGCTGAATGTGGCGATAAGCCTCCTCCTCGGCAGTCGTGATGCCCAACGGCTCGATTGCGTCAGCTGCCATGTCCCTGGTCCGATCAGAGCGTATCTGTGTATCCACTTATCCAGTTAATCGAAACCTGTGTCAAGCACCGATGCTTGGGCGCTTTAGAATTTCTCTTGTGAGAATAAGGCACTTGGCAGGGGAAATCGGGCTAAGCACACCGTGATCGGCTAAGCCGCTGATCGGCCTACTTTTCAACGTCCGGCAAAAGGCCCGCCGCTCCATTTGCGAAGCGGCGAGGCCCCATATTCGGGGACGATTGCCGGGATTTCCCGGCATTGCCTGCAGTGCAATTCAGGTGCCAGATTTGTTGATCCAAAACGGGTCACCGCACCGGAGGCGCCAACGCGGACCTTCCGCGATCACGCTACTGCCGCGCTTTGCCGTTCCTGCTATGTTACTTTGCGGCGGACGTAATTTTTCCGCCTGGCCGGCGCCCCATCAGGCAACTTACCCCAACGCGCCCCCCAGTGGCGCCGGCCAATTTCCCCTTATTGGGGCACGGGCGCGCCGATTCCGTTATGCGCTTTCGAGCTATGGCAATCCGCCGGCGAGCCGCCTTGTCCAGCTTGCAACCATCAGTCCGCACGCGATTCCCGCGCAGTCGGCGACCCAGTCGAATAGATCCGGGTCGCGCCCTATCAGTCGCACGGCCTGAAGCCCCTCGATCGCCGCGTCCGTGAGAACGAGGAGTACGATCAGCTTCGCCTTGCGTTCCGGCCAGCCGAAACTTCCGAGAGCCGCCAGGACGACGAAGGCGGCGGCGTGATTGAGCTTGTCGTGATCAGACGTGAAAGCCAGGCCAAGGCCCCGCAGGACTTGCTCCGGCAAAAGGGCGAACAGCAGAACGCCGGCAAACGCGGCCGTAAAGGCAAACCTTGCCACGATCTGATAAGAATCCAGGCGCGACAAGGATAGAATGGCCTTTCGTCCGAAATCTGCAGGGAGCATCGGCCGCTGAATCGAGAGCGAGTGCTGCGTCCAATTTCCGCCGTCGGGGCGTCCGGTGCATCGTCAGAATGAATGAATGCATCGGGTCAGCCGCTGGGCAGACCGAACTGCTGGGAGGGCTCTGCAATGGTGCGGCTTCCGCGATCACGCAATTACCTGCTGCGCCGGCGCGGCTACAATCTGGCTGCGGCGGACCTGATTTCCGCTTGGCCGGCGCTGCGTCAGGGCACCTTACCCCATGCCACACGAAGCGGCGCCGGCCAGAATTCCATCGATTGCGTGATGACCGACCCGCGTCAAAAAAGCCCGCCGCCCTGTCGGACGACGGGCTCCGTTGCCTGGGCGCCAGGGCGCCGCGGTAGCGACAGATGTTACTAATGCTCCCGCAGGCCTCCAATATGCTGCTGCCGAACGGCGTTGCGCATCGGCTAAACAAACGAAGCCCGCGCCTCTGGCGGAGGGCGCGGGCCGATCGGGTTGCACCCGATCTGCAGCAGAAACCTGGGAGGTTCCCGCTGCTTAAGATAACAATTAGAGATTTCTAATGTTCCGCGCCAGGGGAAGATGCCGCTGCACCAGAAATCTGATGCTCGGCGCGATGATGATCGAGCCGTCAGTTCGTGCGCAAGTCGATCCGGAAAATCCGCTCGTCGAAGTGCCGCGTTTCAACGGCAAAGGTCAAAGCCACTTCAAGGACCAGACCGCCACGGTCGTCCCGGACCTTGACTGCAATCCTGCGATGAGGAAGGCCATCCCTGGCCATCTCGGCCAATGTGCGAAGGGCTTCTTTCCTGACCAGCGGGAGATCGTCATATAACGTTCCCTGATCGTCGGAATAGACAATTCCGTCTTCATCGGAATCGAAGAAGTAGCGGGGCATTGCGCTTGGCCGAAGCGGCGGCATCCGGGCACGTTGTCGATAGCTGGCCGGATCTCGGCCGATCGCGATCAGTGCCTTTCCACCGTTGGCTTCGCCGCCAGCTCACTTGCGCTCGCGCAATGCCTTCACCGCCTGCGAGAGGATCATCCGGTCGCCGCCGGTCCTTTTGATCAGCTTGCTCACCTGGCTGGGCGAAACACCATTTTCCCGCGCGAAATATTCGACCTCATAATATTCATCCGCCGAAACGCGATTGCGGTCGCTGAAGTCTCGCTTGCTCTTGTTATCGGCCATTTCCGCTCTCCTCGCCCCTTCTCTTCGCTTCAGGGGGTCAACTTTGGTGCACGCAGCAATTTGAGGGTTCGCCCGCCACAAAGTGACGCGCGAACCCTTATCGGCGCAGGAAGGGACAGTGCTGCGCAGATGCCGGGTTCGATCGGAATGGAAACAGCCTGGACCGGTGCGAGCAACCGTCGACCTTTTCCATGGAATCCTCCCGGAACGTGCAGCCAGCAACGGCCACGCGCCGCCACGGTTCCGGGTCACGCGGCAAACCCACCCTTTGCGCGCAAGGATCAGACTTAGGTCCTGCGGCAACACGTCGGTTGGTCCCTGCCGGGCGGGACCGAAGCCCCGTCGACGGAACGTTTTCAGCTGCCTTCCGTTCGAGTGAGCCTTGGCGTGAAGAGCGGACCGAGTTCGCAAAGGAGACGACCATGAGAATGCATCTTTCCACCGCGGTGGCGGGATTTTTGCTGCTGGCAGGCATCGGCGCCGCTGCGGCGCAAGACGTTGTCATCGAACCGCAGCAGGAAACGGTCATCAAGGAGTATGTGAAGAAGCAGCCGCTGGCCTCGGTGAAAATCCCTGGGGTGGAGCTCAATATCGGCTCGACGCTCCCCGATACCGTCGAGCTTCATGAAGTCCCCAACGTCAAATACCGCTATGTCGTCGTCGACAACCGCACCGTCGTCGTCGACCCAGGCACGCGCAAGATCGTCAAGATCATCGAGTGACGTGAAAGCTCGGGCAGTCGTGGGGGGGGGGGCGGGGCGGGGGGGGGGGGGGGGGGGGGGGGGGGGGGGGGGGGGGGGGGGGTGGGGGGCGGGGGGGGGCGCGCGCGGCCCGCCGCCG